>JALYUS010000577.1 GCA_030853625.1 Chloroflexota bacterium | reverse complement strand
CGCATGTCTGGTTCATCCAGGATCAACTCTGGAGCGGACACGGCATCCCGCGCCAGGTCCCATCGCTCGATGGCGGGCGGGCGGTGACGTTCCCGTATGGGCTTGTGCCGTGGTTCGTCGGCGCCCTGATCTGGCCGCTCTTTCATAGTTGGGGCGTCACGCTGTTAATGGTAATTGCCGCCATCGGGACGCCGATTGCAACCTGTGTCGCCCGGCCCGTGATGCGCGATCCGTGGGTGATGCTGCTTTTCTTGGTCAACCCCTTTTACATTGATGGTCTGCTCGCCTTTCAATTTCCGTTTCTCTGGTCGGCATTCTTCTTTTTCCTCTTCGTGATTGCGCTCGACCGCAAGCGCGATGGGGTAGCCGGTATTTTGCTCTGGCTCTGCATCACGACGCACCCACTCGCCGGTGGCATCGGCGCACTCTGCTACCTCGCCGCGCACTTTCTCAGCGAGCCGGAGCGGCGATTGCGGTTCTTCATCATGGGGTTGCTGGCGGGGCTGGCGAGCCTGCCCGCGCTTCTCCTTGCCCGTGGGACGCCCGCGTTGGCGGAGAATTCGGCGCGGGTGATCATCTTGTCCATCGCGGACGGCTTGGTACGGCGGGCGACGGTGCTCGCCTTTCCGTTCCTTGCGACCGCACTCGTTGTTTACGTGCGCCGCTGGTACCGGCCACTCTTCGCCGTCTGGATCGTCGGGCTGATCTTCTCGATTGTGATGGTGAACGGCGCGTTCGGCTACGCGCAGGGCGGCTACGACGGGCTGTTCAAACAGTCTCACGACATCTACACGCCCTTTTTCGCCTCGGCGCAGTTCGATCCGCGCGCGACCTATCGCGTGATGGAGCCGAATCAGTTCGAGGATGGGCAATACTATTTCCTTCGCCACGGCGCGCGCCTCGCCAACGAGTTCTTCTCCGAGAGCATGTTCCGCCGCTCGTGGACGGAGGGCGAGTACCGCGACTTCCTGACGATTAAAAACATAGACTACGTCTCTATCGAGCGCGGCTACCTCGCGCAGTACCACACGAACGAACAGCAACTGCTCGACGGCCTCGCACAGCGCGATCTCGCCCGCGCCATCTACCGCGATCCGGGGCAACGCTACGTGATCTATGATGTGCGGGCAGTACGGGTGGCAGGGCATTGGACCTCACCCCCCGATCCCGTCTCCATCGCTGATAGATCGGAGAACGTGTGAGATCATGGCGGCGATGGAGAGGGGGAGAAATGCAAAGGGAGGGACTGAACAGATCAGAACCGTTCCCCTCCCCTCTCCATCGCCGAAGAAGCCTACCCGGACCGTGCTCGATGGGCGATGGAGAGGGGCCGGGGGTGAGGATCAATGCCGCGTCACATGACCGTGCGGACTCAGCGACGACGCGCGCCATCGCATGGACTGTTGACGCCCAGGGCACGGTTCGCGTGGCTGATGACGCTCGTCGTGCTCGCGCCGCTGGCCTATGGGTGCTACGCGGCGCGGACGCCCTCGTCGCAACTATTCGGCGACATCTACACGCATGGGCCGGGCACGGAGAAAGTCGTCGCGCTGACCTTCGATGACGGGCCGAATGACCCGTATACCGGGCAAATCCTCGATGTGTTGAAGCAGGCAGGGGTGCATGCGACGTTTTTCTGCGTTGGCATGAACGCGGAGCGTGAGCCGGCGACGGTGCGCCGCATCGCCGCCGAGGGAAACGAGATCGGCAACCATTCGTACGCGCATCGCAAGCGGGACGCGCTCCTCGACCTGCGGTACGATGACGCGGCGCGGACAAATGACATTTTGCGAGGGATAACGGGCACGATGCCCCGGCTCTATCGCGCGCCGAACGGCTTTCACACGCCGTGGTCGCTCCGCGCGGTGGCGGCACGCGGGCTGCGCGCGGTTGGCTGGGATGTCGAATCGAACGATTGGGATGAGCCGGGGGCTGACACGATTGTCATGCGGACGGTGAACCATGTTCAGCCCGGCTCCATCATCCTCCTGCATGATGGCGACAATACCCGGTTGGGGACCGACCGCAGCCAGCAGGCGGCGGCGGTACGAACGATCATCGAAACACTCAAAGCGCGCGGCTATCGCTTCGTGACGATCAGTGAAATGCTCGGCCTCCCGCCGACGAAAGGGAATTAAGCAGTGCAGACAGGGAA
>JALYUS010000478.1 GCA_030853625.1 Chloroflexota bacterium | reverse complement strand
GGTTCGGCATCCCGTGGGCGTTTGGCATCAACTGCCTCTCCTATGCGGCGCTGATCGGCGCACTCCTCATCATCCATCCCCGACAGCAGGCGGCGCGCCCGAAAGAGCGACCGAAACTGCGCGACAGTTTCGACATCATCCGACAAGCCCCGCAACTCGCAGTGCTGCTCGGTGTCGTCGCCTCCGTCTCGTTCGCGCTCGACCCCGTAACGACGCTCGCGCCCGCCTTCGCGACACAGGTCTTTCATCACTCGGACACGCTCGCCGGGTATTTGATCGGCGCGTTCGGTACGGGCGCGGTGATTGCCGCCGTCTTCGCGACGGGCCGCTCCGAGACGCCGTACCGTCGCATTTTCAGTATGCTGGCCTTGCTCGCGGTGGGCATTGCCACGTATGCCTTCCTTTCACCGCTCGTCCTCGCCTTCATCGCGCTCGGCGTCGCGGGATTCGGCTACCTCGCCGGGCAGACGCGGGCGACGACGCTCCTGCAACTCGGCGTCGAGGATCATCAGCGCGGCCGGGTCATGGCGCTCTGGAGCGTCTGCTTCCTCGGCACGCGCCCCATCGCCAGCCTGATTGACGGCTCGCTCGCCTCGCTCGTCGGCGTCCACCTGACGGCGCTGCTGATGACGCTGCCCGTATTCGCGGCGGCGACGGGGATGCTGATACTCTATCGGCGGCAAGCGCGCGCGGCGCGAAGCGAAGCGGTGGAAGGGAGCGTGCTCGGTGGCAGTCCAGCATCACACGATTGAGGCGAACGGCATTGCGTTGCATGTCGTCGAGGCGGGCGACCCGGAGGGCCAGCCAATCCTCTGGTTGCACGGCCTCTGGGATCGCTGGATGATGTGGCAGGATGTCATACCGCACGTCCCCGGTCGGCATTTCATGGTCGAGTTGCGCGGGCATGGCGAGAGCGGCAAGCCGGAAGGCGCGGAGCAGTATCGCTGGCGCGATTTCGCGGACGACATCGTTGCGCTGATTGACGCGCTCGGCTTCCCGCAGGTCGCCGTCGTTGGCTTCTCGCTCGGCGCGATCACGGCGACGCTCGTCGCGGCGCGGGAGCCGGAGCGGGTGGTGCGGGCCGTCGCGGTGGATCCGCCCTATCACGATGGGATATACATCGCCGAGCGGATGCGCGATGTGCGCGAAATCAAACACCTACCGACCGAGGAACTCGTCACGATGCTCGCCTTCATGCGCCCGGATCGTGATGACGCCGAGTGGCGACGTGAGGCATCGTGGCTGCAAATGACGGCAGACGGCCCGTTCGACGCGATGATCGCCGGGACACAGGGCGAGCAGGAGATGGAGAAAAACCTGCCCCGCATCGCCCAGCCATTTCTCATCTTGCAAGCGGATCCGACAGCGGGCGGCTCACTCTCCGACGCGATGGCGGAGCGGGCGCTGGCGCTCCTGACCAATGCCCGCCTCGTCCGCTTCCCTGGCAGCAGTCATACCATCGCACACGACCAGCCGGAGGCGTTTGTGGAGGCGGTGAAAGCGTTTCTTACCTAACCCCCCAACCTCCTTCCCTAAAAGGAAGGGAGTAAGCCTCTGAAAGATCGGGGCGTAGAGCGGAACATCATGGCATCTGGATTGAGTCTCCCCCTCCTTTTAGGGAGGGGGCCGGGGGGTAGGTAAGCATGGCAACGCAAGACATCCAAGCAATCATAGCGGCAGCGCTGGCGGACAACGCACCGACGGCGCGAAAAGCTTTCGTCGCGGCGAAGACGGTGGGCGGGACGGCGGCGAGCAGCCTCTTCGCGCATCCGGCGGAGAAAGGGACGGGAATCAAGACACTCGGCTACGACCCGGAGTTGGCCGAGCCGCAGGATCTCGGCATCGAGATTGCCGTCGCGGACGCGGGCGCGACCGTCGCCAGTACCGCCCCCTTGGAAGAAGGCGCGATCGAGGCGATCAATCTCCTCCCCGGCTACCGCGCCACCCGCCACGCGGAAGGGCTGTTGATCGAAACGGAGAGCGCGACGGCGTTCGACCCGGAGGATGTCGCGACGGTAATCGCGCAGTGGCTGGCACAAAAATACGGCGTGCAACAGTTCGCCGTCCGCCTGATCTTCGGCCCGCCCGGTGGCCGCTCCGTCTTTCTGCGCGATCTGCGCGGCCAGGCGTATGCAGTGCATCAGCAACGAGCAGGGAAGTAGACAGCAAACAGTAATCGGTTCGTCCTGGCGGCGCATATCGAGTGGTACGATAGAGGCGCTATGGACGTAGATGTGCGATTCTGACTACCGTCTACTACATGAGGGTGCGGGGCGCAGGTAGGAAGGCGCGTTGCATCGGGAAGGGTGACACCGCGTGACAATGATCGTTGGCGTGCCGAAGGAAGTGAAGGATCGCGAGAACCGGGTCGGGATGACCCCGGCGGGCGTCGCGGAGATCGTCGCGCGGGGGGCGACGGTGTTCGTCGAGCAGAGTGCGGGCAGCGGCAGTGGTTTCGCGGATGCCGAGTACGTGAAAGCGGGCGGGCGGATCGTCCCCACTGCGGCGGATGCATGGGGCGCGGAGATGGTCGTCAAAGTCAAGGAGCCGACTCACGAGGAATATGGTTTTCTGCGCCCCGGCCTCGTTCTCTTCACCTACCTGCATCTGGCAGCGGACGAACCGCTCACGCGCGCTCTGCTCGATAGCCGCACAACGGGTATCGCCTACGAGACGGTGCAACTTGCCTCCAACTTCCTGCCGCTCCTCAATCCGATGAGCGAAGTCGCGGGGCGGATGTCCATTCAGGTCGGCGCGCACTATCTGGAAAAGACCTATAACGGGCGCGGTATGCTGCTCGGTGGCGTGCCGGGCGTCGCTCCGGCGAAGGTGGCAATTGTTGGCGGCGGGACGGTCGGGACGAACGCGGCGCAGGTGGCGCTCGGCATGGGCGCGCACGTCACCGTGCTCGAAAAGAGCATCGAGCGGATGCGCTATCTCTCCGAAGTCTTCACCGGCCACCTGACGACGCTCTACAGTACCGCCCACGCCGTTGCGGAGAGCGTCGCCGAGGCGGATGTCGTGATCGGCGCGGTACTCATTCCCGGCGCGCGCGCCCCGCGCCTCGTCACAGAGCCGATGGTGCGTGCGATGCGTGCCGGTTCGGTCGTCATTGATGTGGCGATTGACCAGGGCGGTTGCATCGAGACGGCCCGCCCGACGAGCCACAGCAACCCCGTCTATGAGATAGACGGCGTGACGCACTACTGCGTGACGAACATGCCCGGCGCCGTGCCGCGCACAAGTACGCAAGGGTTGACAAACGCGACACTGCCGTACGTCGTCGCGCTCGTCACGCAGGGGATGGAGCGGGCCATCGGGCGGGACGCAGCGCTGGCGAAGGGCGTCAATACCTACGATGGCCGTTGCACCGAAGCGCCCGTCGCCAGCGCCTTCACCATCCCGTACACCCCACTGCGCGATCTGCTCGGCGTCGCATCGGCGTAGCGGGATGCGCGGTGTGGCCGCCGTCAGTCCCCCGCGACCGCGAGGCTGCGCAGGACGCCCGCATCGGTCAGTTGCGCGCGCAATTGCTCCATCTCGGCATCGGTGAGCGGTGGGATCGGCGCCGCCGTATATCGCTCGCACAACCCTTTAAGGGCATACTGGCCCTTCATCGGCGCGGGGAAGGTGCCGACCTGCATCGCGCTATTGGCGCGTGCGACATCGCCCTGCAAGGCAATCGCCCGTGCGACATCCCCCTCCTGATACGCGCGGTAGAGCGCGCAGAGGACATCGGGCACGACATTGACGGCGCCACCGATCAGGCCGTGGCCACCGACCCAGAGCGACGAGGCGAGCATCGCGTCGGAACCCGTGTAGAGCGTGAAGCCCGCGTTTCCGTGCGCGATACGCGCGAGTGTGGAGAAGTAGCCGAAGTCACCGCCCGAATCCTTCAGTCCCATGATGTTTGGGTGCTCGATCAGTTGGGCGACCGCCTCCGGTGGGATCTGCAATTTCGTCATGCTGGGGATGTTGTAGATAATGATCGGCGTCGGACTCGCCTCGGCGATGCGCTCGTAGTAGCCGACAATCCCGGCGGTGTCGAGCCGGTAGTAGTACGGCGGCGGCACAAGCGCCCCGCGCGCACCGCTCCCCGCGACGGTCTTCAGGCTGGCGATGACCTCCGAAACGATGCTGCTGGCCGCGCCGGTGAAGACCGCACCGCGGCCCGCCGTCGCCTCCATCGTCGCCTCCAGGGCATGCTGCCGCTGCGCGATGGTCAGCGCTGGCCCCTCGCCGGTCGAGCCGAGGATGGAGAGGCCCGTCACGCCGTTGTCGAACAAATAGTCCACCACGTTCTTGATGCCGGTCTGATCAACTTCTCCATCGCGTGTGATGGGTGTCGCCATCGCGGCATACACACCGGGGAATTGCTCGGAAATGGTCATCGGTTGTCCTCCTGATTGCTCGCGCCGCTGCCCCTATCCGATAAAAAGAAGGGAGGGCGTCTCTCGGTGTCAGTACGACCTATCGTACCGTTGAACGCGCCGATACGTCAACGAAAATGGTGTAATGGCACGGACGCGTACGGCCCATTCCCGCATTGCGCATCGCCGCCGCATGCGTCTACCGCGATCATTTTGACCAATTTCCGTCGGTTTCGCATTTTCGCGCATCCACGAGCGAGTTCGTACGTTTTGTAAAGTGCGGGAGAGACGTACAACGCGGATGCGCGTCCTCCGTGGGACCTCGGGACACGTTCATGGGTGCGGAGACAAAGGGGTTTAGCGCGGAGGACGGGGATGGAAGAGTGGATAGAGCGGTATCTTGTGGCGCTCGGTGCGGAACAGCATTGTTCGCCGCATACGGTGATGGCATATCGGAATGATCTCATGCAACTGGCCGCCCATCTCACGCAGGACGGCGTGACGGTATGGCAGGGCGTCGTACCCGAGCAGGTGACGGACTATCTTCAGTCGCTGCGCGAGCGGCAATACGCGAGCAGTACGATCGCCCGGAAGACGGCGGCAGCGAAGTCCTTTTTCCAGTATCTGAAGCAGGCGGGTGGGATCGAGGCTGATGTCGCGCTCCATCTCTTCGCGCCGCATGTGGATCGCTATATTCCCCATGCGATCAGCACCGATGAGGTGGCGCGCCTCCTCGCCGCACCGACGCGCATCAAGACACCGGAGAGCCTGCGGGACGCGGCGATGCTTCAATTGCTCTACGCGACCGGGATGCGCGTCTCGGAGTTGGTTGCGCTCGATCAAGTGGATCTCGATATCACGAAGGGATATATCTGCTGTGAGGGGCGTGGCGAGCGGCACCGGCTCGTGCCGCTCACACCGACGGCGCACGACGCACTGCATCGCTATCTGACGACCGGCCGCCCGATTCTCGCCCGCGCGCACGGCGCGGATAAGGACGCGCTCTTTCTCAATCATCGTGGCCAGCGGCTGACGCGGCAGGGTTTCTGGTTGCTCCTCAAGGGATACGCGCAATCCGCCTCGGTACGCAATGTCACGCCGCACACCCTCCGCCATACCTTTGCGGCGCACGCCCTGACGACGGGCCACCATTTGCGCGAAGTGCAGATAATGCTCGGCCATGTGAGCATTTCCACGACGCAGGTCTATCAGCGAATGCGGCCTGTACCCGCCGTGCAGGCGGCGACGGGCGCGCTGCCCGCCCTCAGTGTGGTAAAAATGCTGGGTGGTGGACCGGCGCCGCCGCTGCTCCCGCTGGTGACGGCGGGTGCGACCGCCCCGCTGATGCCCGCCGGTGGTGAGGCCACGGAGGCGGCGGTACACGAGGATTAGTCGCCCACCGCGACGAACATCGCGCGTATGCCGCCCCGGCGCCAACCGCTGGGGCGGCTTTTTTCAGGACTGAGGGAACCTGACCCCCCGGCCCCCTTCCCGCGAGGAAGAGGGAGGGAGCCACCGAGAGATTGGGGCGTTATGGGGAGGGCATAAACTTCTCAACGAGTCACCCCCTCCTCGCGGGCGGGGGCAGGGGGTTAGGTATGCATACCGGCACGCAACTGGAATCTATGGAACCGATTGTCTCGCTCGCCAAGCGGCGGGGGATCATCTTTCAGGGGAGCGACATCTACGGTGGCTTCGGCAATGCATGGGATTACGGGCCGCTCGGCGTCCTGATCGAGAACAATGTCAAGGCGGCGTGGTGGAAGGCAATGGTGCAACTGCGCGACGATATGGTCGGGCTGGATGCCGCGATCCTGATGTCGCCGCAGGTCTGGGAAGCCTCCGGCCACATCGGCCACTTCACGGACCCGCTCGTGGATTGCACGACCTGTAAACTGCGCTACCGTGCCGATCACGCGGAGCAGACACCGTGCGGCAACCCCGAATGGCGGAAACAAGGCCTGACAGCGGCGACGTGCCCCGGCGTGAAGACTGCGGCGCGGCAATTCAACATGATGTTCAAGACGTTCGTCGGCCCGCTGGAAGAGAGCGCTGCGGTCGCGTACCTGAGGCCTGAGACGGCGCAGGGCATCTTCGTCAACTTCCCGAATGTGTTGGGGACGAGCCGGAAGAAGTTGCCCTTCGGTATCGCACAGATCGGCAAGAGTTTTCGCAACGAGATCACGCCCGGCAACTTCATCTTCCGCACGCGCGAGTTCGAGCAGATGGAGATGGAGTTTTTCGTCACGCCCGGCACGGAGCGCGAATGGCATCAATATTGGGGCGATGAGCGGATCAACTGGTTCAGGAATCTCGGCGTGCGCGATGAGAACATCCGCATCCGTGATCTGCCGCCGGAGGACCTCGCGCACTACTCGCGGGGGACAAAAGAGATCGAGTACCTCTGGCCGGGTGGCCTCGGTTGGGCGGAGTTGGAGGGCGTCGCCAGTCGCGGCGATTACGACCTCGCGCGCCATCAGGAGGCGAGCGGGCGCGACATGACCTTCTTCGATGAGGAAAAGAAGGAGCGCTATTTGCCGTACGTCATCGAACCGGCGGTCGGCGTCGGGCGGGCGGTGCTCGTCTTCCTCCTCGATGCCTACGACGAGGAGCAGACGACCGATGTGAACGGCAAGGCGGAGACGCGCGTCGTCCTGCGGCTCCATTCTGCCATCGCGCCGATCAAAGTCGCCGTGCTGCCGCTCTCGAAGAAAGAACCACTTGGCGAACTGGCGCGCGAGGTCGCTGCGTCCCTCCGCCCGCACCTGATGATCCAGTACGACGACACGCAAGCCATCGGGCGACGCTATCGGCGACAGGACGAGATCGGCACCCCCTTCGGTATCACGGTCGACGGCGAGTCCATTACCGACGGCACGGTTACCATCCGCGATCGCGACACGCTCCAGCAGGACCGCGTATCCGCGGACATGCTGCGCACCGTGCTGGCGGAGCGCCTCGCCAAATGACGCTCTCGCTGGAGACGCTGCGTCGGGAGGGGGACGAGTTCCACCAGGCAATCTCGCGCGAGCTGTACGAGTCGGGTTCGGGGCTGAAAAAAAACGCGGAGCTGCAGGCGATCTATGCGCGCTTCGCGAACGTGCTCAACGATGACGC
>JALYUS010000326.1 GCA_030853625.1 Chloroflexota bacterium | reverse complement strand
TGTGGCCCGTGTCCGCACGGAGCGCGATACCCCGCTCGGCAAGTTCGCGAACCGTGGTGACGAGGTCCATGCGCTCCTCCGTCATGCGGGACCACGCCTCGTCACGGATACGGTAGGAGTCGCGCCGCTTGCCGGGGAAGGCGACCCGCTCGACGATACCGATCTGAACGAGCAGGCGGATGCTCGTGCTGATGGACGCTTTGCTCGCCTGGAGCGCGATGGCAAGTTCGCTGGGAGACTGATGCGGCGGCTCGCAGATGAGTAGCCGGCCAATCACCCGCGCCGCCATCCGTGGAAACCCGACTTGCTCAAACACGACTCCGACGTCCTCGACATACATCTGCTCCGTCGTGTGCTCGTCCTCCGGGAGATCGGGCATGGAGTCCTCCTTTCATGACTGGTATATCATGTTCAATCTGTTCAGTCAATGCTGAACACATTGAACTACCCGTCGTCGCGGGAACCTAACCCCCGACCCCTTCCCGCGAGGAAGGGGTGACTCGTCGCGATATTCGGATGTTTCGCGTAATGCTCCGATCTTGCAGAGGCTCACTCCTTTTCCTCACGGGAAGGGGCCGGGGGTTAAATTCTTTCTTCTTTCATCTGCCTTTTCCAACATCGCGTTTTCCGGCTACACTACACAATACGCAACTGAATGGGATGCGCGATGGCAGATGAGGAGGACGTGGCATGGCGAAGACGATAGCGGTTATCGGATTAGGGGCGCTCGGCGAGCCGATTGCGGCGACGCTGATTAAGGCCGGGTTTACGACGCTCGTCGTGCCGCACGTCAGCCGCACGTCGGCGGAGCGACTGGCGGCGCAGGGCGCAACCATCGTGGACACACCGAAAGAGGCGGCAGCGCAGTCGGATTTCATCCTGACGTGCGTGCCGGACGGGCCGGAACTGACCGAAACCGCGCTCGGCACGAACGGGATCATCGAGGGGGCGAAGGCGGGCACGGTCGTTATTGACATGAGCACCGTCTCACCGACCTACACGCGCGATGTCGCGACGAAACTGGCGGAGAAGGGCGTCGGGATGGTGGATGCGCCCGTCTCCGGTGGCCCGCCCCGCGCCGCGACGGGCGAACTGACGATCATGGTCGGTGGCGATGCCGCGACCGTCGCGAAGGCGAAGCCGGTGCTCGACGCGCTCGGTTCCGGCGGCAAGACGGTCACGCATGTCGGGCCGATTGGCGCGGGCGAGATGGTCAAACTGGCGAATCAGTACATCATCAGCGCGGTCATGATTGCTAACGCCGAGGCGCTGACCCTCGCCGTCAAGGGCGGCGTGGACGCGCAGACGGTCAAGGGCGTGCTCTCCACCGCGACGGCAGGGAATTACCTGCTGAACAACTGGATTGATCGGACGATCTTCAAAGATGAATATACCCCTGGTTTCTCGATGAAACTGCTGCGCAAAGACCTCAATGCGGCATTGAACGCGGCGAAGGATTTGGGTGTGCCGACGGAGATCGGCTCCCGTGCGATTGAGTTGTATGACCGGGGTCTCGCCGCAGGCATGGCGGCGGACGATTACAGCGGCGTGAGCCGCTTCGCGCAGGACGCCGCGAACGTCACGATCGCCACCGGCAAGCCCCGCCACGGGGAGGACGCCAAGTGACTGCCACAACGAAAGCCGCACCTGGCACATACAATGACGGATCACTTATGGGCACATGGGCGCTCGTCCTCGGTGCGTCGAGCGGCTTCGGCGAAGCAAATTCGCTCGCCCTCGCGCGGGCCGGGGCGAACATCATGGGCGTCCACCTCGACCGCCGCAACACGATGCCGAATGTCGAGCGTATCACCGGCGACATCGAAGGGATGGGGCGGCAGGCACGCTTCTTCAATATCAATGCCGCCGATCCCGCAGCGCGCACGGAGGCGCTGGACAAGGTCGCCGCCGAGATCGGGCCGGGCGGCGTGCGCGTCGTCTTGCATTCACTCGCTTTCGGCACGCTGAAGCGGTTCGTCGGCGACGATGTGATCAATCAGAAGCAGATGGACATGACGCTCGATGTGATGGCGCACTCGCTCGTCTATTGGGTGCAGGACCTCGTCGCGCGCGACCTCCTGA
>JALYUS010000471.1 GCA_030853625.1 Chloroflexota bacterium | reverse complement strand
CATCGAGCACGCCGTCCAGTGGCTCGATGCGAACAAGGGGAGCGATCACTGGTTCCTGCAACTGGAACTTTTCGATCCGCACGAACCCTTTTACGTTGTTCCGAAATACCTTGAAATGTACGGCGATACCTGGTCCGGCCCGCTTTACGACTGGCCTGATTACGGCGTCTGCCGTGATAACCCTACAGCGATCGCGCACATCCGCAACTGCTACGCCGCCCTTCTGACGATGACCGATCACTGGCTCGGCAGGCTCTGGGACACGCTCGACGCGCAGGATGCCTGGCGGGACACGATGGTCGTGCTGACAACCGATCACGGCTCGATGCTCGGCGAGCACGACTACTGGATGAAGAACGCGATGCCCGTCTACAATGAGATTGCGCATATTCCGCTCATCGTCCATTTGCCCGGTTCGCAACGTGCGGAGACGCGTATCTCCGCCCTCACCCAGACGACGGACATCATGCCGACCGTGCTCGATTACTTCGGGGCATCCGTACCACCCTACCTGCATGGCACGTCGCTCCGCCCCGCGCTCGAAGCGGACACACCGATCCACGATTCGCTCATCTACGGGTACTTCGGCATGGCGCTTAACGCAACGGATGGTCGCTTTACGTACTTCCGGAATCCCGTTGCGGCGGAGACGACGCTTTACGCTTATACCGCGATGCCGACGACCTTTCACGGCTTTATGTCGCGCGAGGAGTTGGCGCAGGCGGAGATGGGCCGTTTCCTCGGCCATACGTATAATATCCCCCTCTACAAGGTGCCGCAGATTGGCAAGCCGCCGCTCCGGCACGACGCGACGGGCGCGTACGAGCCACGCCACGAATTGTTCGACCTGAGGACCGATGGCGCGCAGGAGCATCCGCTCGACGATACCGAACAGGAAAGCCGTTTCTGCGACCTCCTGCGCGCCCACCTCGCCCGCGTCCATGCGCCGGAAGAGCACCTGAAGCGGCTCGGATTGTAAATTGTAAGCAGTAACGAGGGGTGTCCACTACCCGAACGAGAGACACGGCATGTCCGGGAGCGGCCGCCCCGCCATTGATGCATTGAACCACGAAGGCGCGAAGGAAGCGGAGAAGGAGGAGACTCATTTTCTCTTTTTTCTCATTCCCTCTTCGCGTCCTTCGCGCCTTCGTGCCTTCGTGGTTCAGATTCCCGCGCGGCTATGGGCGGTTTGGAAGCGAGTGATGGCGGCGCGGTCTATGGTGACGCCGAGGCCGGGGCCGGTCGGCACGGTGACGGCGCCTGCGGCGTAGATGGGTGGATTGAGAACGATGTGGTCACGGAGCGGGTTCGGCGTGTTGTCCCACTCGACGAGGAGTGGGTCCACATCGGTATCGGCAGATTTCGTTGGCATCCAGCCGAGAAAGTGCATCGCCGCCGCCTGTGCAATGCCGGTGCCCCAGACATGCGCCCAGCAGCGAACATTCCAGGTGCGCGCGAGATCGGCGATGGCGCGCCCCTCCGAAAGACCACCACACAAACAGAGATCGGGCTGCAAGATGTCCGCCGCACGCCGTTCGAGCAGGTCGCGAAAGCCGAAGCGGGTATACGCCAACTCGCCCCCGGCGACGGGGATCGGCTGCCGCGCGCGCACCTCGCAGTAACCGGCAATGTCCTCCGGCGAAACCGGCTCCTCAAACCAGGCAATGTCATAGGGCGCGATGCGACGCCCTAATTCGATCGCCTGCACCGGCTTGTAGGCATGATTCGCGTCCACGGCGAGCGCGATCTCCGGGCCAATTGCCGCGCGGACGGTGCGCACCGCTTCGACATCGAGTGGGATGCCGAAACCGACTTTCATCTTGACGACGCGGAATCCTCGCTCCACATACCCGACTGCTTCAGCGGGGAGCGCCGCGATCCAATCATCGCCCGGCTGGCGGTAGAGGCCGGTGGCGTATGCTTGCACCTGCGTCCGGGCGAGGCCACCGAGGAGGCGATGCACCGGCTGGCCGCACTCCTTGCCGACGATGTCCCAGAGCGCGATGTCGAGCGCGCTGAGCGCCCCAACGACGAAACCCCGCTGCCCGGCATCAATCGTTGCGTTGTACGCCACCTGCCAGAGAACTTCCCTATCCCACGGGTTCGCGCCGAGGAGGTGCGGCGCGAGGAGTTCGGCGATGATCGTCGTGTAGATGACCGGCGGCGCCTGGCAGTAAATCTCGCCCCATCCCTCGATGCCGTCGTCCGTCTCAACGCGGACGAGCGCCGCCCGCCGCTTTGTTACCCACGCTTGTGACCATCCAAATGGCGTCGGGAGCGGCGCTTCTAGCCCGAATGTCTCGATCGTGGCGATGTGCATGGGTCCTCCGGAGCGGGCAGCAGGCAGTCGGCAACGGACAGTATAGCGGTTTGCCCGCTTTGTCGCGGCTGCCCTCTCCATGCAAATGAGGGGACGAGAAAGTCTTCGCTGCCCGCTGCCCGCTTCGTCAGCGCGCCTGGCCGGGCGGTGGATCGGGACGTACAGGGCGGATCACACGGATCAGGTTTGCATGGAATGCACCGGTGCTATCGCGATGGCCGAGGATGGTTACGCGGTCGCCACGCCGTATGTCGGCGGCTTTGATGTTCTTGCCATTCATACGGATCGTCGTCTTTGGGTCAATCGTGACAATTGCCAGTTTCTTTGCGCGCGTGTACACGACGAGCCGATCCGGGGTAGCGCGCGTGATCACGCCAATCATGCCACTTTGTGCCTGCGAAACCGGCAAGGGCGGGCCGACGAGCCGTTGCGGCCTGATGGACGGCGATTGCGTGTCCGGCTGTGCCGTCCCGAGGCGCGGCACGAACGGAATCGGCTCGCGCGGCGTCGCGCGGCGCGCGAGCGCCACGCCCGTCGGTATTCCGAGGAGGAGCGCGATCACCGGCGCCGCGATGAGCAGCATCCGCAGCCACCGCTTCACTGAACCACTCCCGTCGCTGTCTGCGGAGTAAATCCGGTCGGCGGCTTCGACGGCGCGCGGCGGCGTAGGAGCGCGATCGTCGTCACGAGCCAGGCGCCGAGCGCCGTAACCAGCAGGAGCAGATGCAGCCACGGCATGTGCTCCGTGAAGGCGCTCCAGAAGAGACCGGGCGATTGCCGCGCGAGGTCGAAATCGCGCCACGCGAACGTCAGGTAATCGAGCGTACCCGTGGCATGGAGCGCCTGACCGAGCATCACCGCGCAGACCAGCACGAGCGAAAGGGTGACGCCATAGGAGACCCAGAGGGCGGTCCGCACCCGCGCGCGCATCGCGACCGCAGCAGGGGCGGTCTCAACCGTCCGCGCGAGGATGTGGGGAATGAGATGCGCGGGCGGCGCCGGCGACGTGAGCCGCGCGAAGAGGCGGTCGAGGTCGTCGGGCGATGTGCCGTCATCCGCTCCGTTGATTGGTCGTCGTTCGTCTGTCATGAGTGCCCGTCCTT
This sequence comes from Chloroflexota bacterium, assembly GCA_030853625.1. GTDB lineage: Bacteria > Chloroflexota > Chloroflexia > Thermomicrobiales > JALYUS01 > JALYUS01. The sequence continues at coordinate 1,235 of JALYUS010000471.1, read as the reverse complement.
TGCCCGCTCATTCTACTCTTGTACACGCGGCGTGGCGGCGGAAAGTTTCACATCTCGCTTACACTTATCCGCCCTCGCGCACCCATTCGCGTAGTGCCAGGCGCAGCATCGTCTTCGCCCGCTGAAAGAGCGTCTTCGCACTGTTCTCCGGGATGCCGAGCGTTTCCGCGATCTCGCCGAACGTCAAATCGCCCTCATACCGCAAGATGACGACTTCGCGGTACTTCGGTGGCAGCCCGGCAATCGCCTCCGCCAGTAAACGTTGGAGGTCGCGCCGCTCCGCGAGCGATTCGAGCGAGGGGCCGCTGTCCGCGATCATCGCGAGCGCGTCCAGTTCGTCTTCGTTCTCGCGTGGCAGATCGGCGGGCAGCGTGCGCCGCTGGCGGATCAGGTCGAGGCAGCGGTTGCGGGCGACGCGATAGAACCACGGGCGGAGCGCGCTATCCGCGCGCAGGCGGGGCAAGGCGTTGTAACATTGGATGAAGGTGTGTTGCACGACATCCGCCGCGTCGTCCGCGCTACCGAGGATGCGAGTGGCGAAGGCATACAAAGGTTGCGTATAGCGGCGGACGAGCGTCTCGAAGGCGGCAGTGTCGCCCCCCTGCGCCAGCACAAGCAGCGCCTCATCCGTGGCCGTACCCAATTCCGGCGCGGCGCCGCCCCGTCGCCGTCGCCATCCATCCAGCACCCGTGACCGCTCCTCGCTGCACTTCGATCCCCGCACTCCCCCTCTACCATACACGACGCGGGCAAGCGCACTGTTTCAAACCTCGGTCATCATATACCGAGATTTGTTTCTGGCAGTGTTTCGCCGAAAGCCTATGAGCGAAAGATGTTGACCAGGAGAATGGGGAGAGCGATCCACAACACGACAGCGGCCGTGATGCGCATTGTCGTCGCGCGACGCCGCTGTCCAGATGGCAGATACTCAGCACCCCCCATGAGCAGGAACCCAATGCCCAGCAGGAGATTGCTGACGAACTGCCATCGGTTGCTGATTAGGCTGAAGAAGGAGATCAGAATAAACAGCGGGCCGATGACGAGATACATGCGATAGATGGGACGATGACGTGGCGCGGCGGTATAGAAACGCCGATACCATTGCCAACGCGTCTCGCCCGCTCGTTTGCGCGTCTCCGCGTACAGCGTCATGTCGAAACCACCGAGCCGCTTGACGATCCAGAAACTGCATGCCATCACGGGGATAGTGAAGGCGAGCGTAATCAAGATGACGG
>JALYUS010000468.1 GCA_030853625.1 Chloroflexota bacterium | reverse complement strand
CGTATATCAAGCATCTGCGCGGACCATTGCCGGACATTCCGCTGATGGTGACGGGCGGCGTGACCCGAGAAAACGCCGCCGCCTATCTCACGGCGGGCGCGCAGTCGGTCGGCCTCGGCGGCGACCTGATGCCGAAGGCGATGCTGCGGGATGGCGATTTCGACGGCCTCGTCGCGCATGCGCGGAGTGTCGTCGCGGCTGTGCTCGGCAGTGGACGAGCAGCGTGACCGCTGGTACGGACGGCGATGCGCCGGAGGCGACGAACCGGCATCGCGCAACGAAGATCGTCGCCACCCTCGGCCCCGCGACGCGCGGCGAGGAGGCGCTCACGGCGCTCCTTCGCGCGGGCGTGGATGTCGTGCGGTTGAACTTCTCGCACGGCACGCACGAGGAGCACGCGGCAGCATACACGATGGTGCGCGCCATCGCGAAGACGCTCGGCAGGCCCGTCGCGGTGCTGCAGGATCTGCAAGGGCCGAAGATTCGCACAGGGACGCTCGCCGGTGGCGGACCAGTGACGCTCCGCGACGGCGCGACCTTCCGCATCACGACGGACGACATCGCAGGCACGGCCGACCGCGTCAGCACGACCTACCAACAACTTCCGAGTGATGTGCAGGCCGGTGAACAGATTCTGCTCGACGACGGTCGGCTCGAACTACGCGTCACGGCGGTCGAGGGCGCGGATGTCGTGACGACCGTCGTGCATGGCGGCGCGCTCGGCGAGCACAAAGGGATCAATCTGCCCGGTGTGAACGTCTCCGCGCCCGCGCTCACCGAGAAAGACCTGGCCGATCTCGCCTTCGGCGTTGGGATGGGCGTGGATTACGTCGCGCTCTCGTTCGTCCGCACGCCGCATGATGTCCGCCTCGCTCGCGCCGCGCTCAAACGCCTCAACAGCACAACGCCCCTGATCGCGAAGATCGAAAAGCCCGAAGCGCTCGATGATTTGCCGGGGGTGATTGATGCAGCGGACGGCGTGATGGTCGCGCGGGGCGATCTCGGCGTCGAACTGTCGCCGGAGCGCGTGCCCGCCGCGCAGAAGCGGATCATTCGCCTCGCCAACACGCGCGGCAAAGTCGTCATCACGGCGACGCAAATGCTGGAATCCATGACGACGAACCCCGAACCGACGCGCGCCGAGGCATCGGACGTGTTCAACGCGATCCTCGACGGCACGGACGCCGTCATGCTCTCCGGCGAAACGGCGATCGGCGCCTACCCTGTCCAGACGGTTCAGATGATGCAGCGCATCGCGGCGCAGGCGGAAATCGCGCTGCCCGACTGGCAGAATCGCGGCCCGCGCGGCAGGCAGACGGCATCACACGCGATCGCCGATGCGGCCGTGCGCCTCGCGTGCGATGTGCATGCCAGGGCGCTCGTTGTCATCACCCGCACGGGCTACACCGCGCGCCTCGTCTCCTCGCTGCGGCCACCAATGCCAATCCTCGTTCTCACCGAGGAGATTGCCGTGTATCATAGCCTCGCACTCTGGTGGGGACTGCAATTGCTGCACGGGCGTTTCGAGCGCACGGCGGACGCGACAATCGCCGCGTTCGAGCAAACCCTGATTGCTGCTGGGCATGTCCATGAGAAGGATGTGATCGTCATCGTCGGCTCGTCGGCGCGGATCACGGACGCGCACACGAACGTCATCAAACTGCATATGGTGGGGCGTCATAAAGGAAATGAGGGATAAAGCGATGCCGCGCGATTTACCGGTTGGGAACGGCTCATTGCTCGTCAACTTCGATGAAACCGGGACACTCCGCGATGTCTACTTCCCGCGTGTCGGCCAGGAGAACCACACGGACGGCCACCTCAACCGCTTCGGCGTCTGGGTCGCCAACACGGATGGCTCGGACGCGCGCTTCGCATGGCTCAACGATGACGGCTGGCAGCGCTCGCTGCGCTACCGCCTCGAAACGCTCGTCACCAATGTGCATGCGCAACACGACGGACTCGGTATTTGTCTCCACATGGAAGACATCGTGGATTTTAACCGCAATGTCTATATCAAAAAGGTTGCCGCCGATAATCTCCGGAATCGCGACATTACCGTCCGTTTCTTTTTCCATTTCGACGCCCACCTCTGGGGCAACAATATCGGCGACACCGGCTACTACGATCCGCGCTCCGGCGGGCTTGTCTTCTACAAGGCGCGGCGCTACTTCCTGCTGAACACGTACGCGGACACGCAGACCGGCTTGCGCCAGTGGGCGGTGGGCGAAAAGGAGATCCACGGCAAGGAGGGGACCTGGCGGGACGCCGAGGACGGGAAACTGAGCAACAACCCGGTCGCGCAAGGTTCGATTGACGGCATCGGCGGCGCCGAAATCAGCATACCGGCGGGCGCGAGCCGCGTGCATTACTGGTGGCTCGCAGCGGGCGAGACGATTGGCATCGTGGGCAACCTCGATCTGCGCATGCGCGAGCGCGACCCGGAAACGTATTTACGGCGCACGCACGATTACTGGCAACTCTGGCTCCGCAAGGAACCGCGCACCTTCGCGGACCTCCCCGAAGGCGCGCGACACTGCTTCAACCGCAGCCTGCTCGTCCTACGCACCAACATTGACAACGGTGGCGCGATCATCGCCGCCAGCGATGCGGACATCCTCCAGTTTGGCCGGGACACGTACACCTACATGTGGCCGCGCGATGGCGCGCTCGTCGCGACCGCGCTGATTCGCGCCGGTTATCCCGACATCGCGATGCGGTTTTTCGACTTCGTCGGCAAACTGATCCCGCGCGACGGGTATCTGCTGCACAAATACAACCCGGACGGCTCGATGGGTTCAACCTGGCACCCGTTTGTGACGCCGGAAGGTATCCCGCAACTGCCTATTCAGGAGGATGAGACGGCGCTGGTGATCACCGCCTTGTGGGAACATTTCCGCCATTATCGGGAAGTCGAATCCATCTCGCCACTCTACCGGCCGCTCGTGCGCGCCGCCGCCGACTTCATGACGCGCTTTCGGGAGCCGCACACGGGGCTGCCCGCGCCGTCGTACGACCTCTGGGAGGAGCGGCACGGCATTATGGCCTGGACGGTCGCGGCAGTCTGGTCCGGCTTGCGCGCGGCGGCGAACTTCGCCGAGGC
>JALYUS010000320.1 GCA_030853625.1 Chloroflexota bacterium | reverse complement strand
GAGGAAGGGGGTGTCTCATCGCAATACCGAGGCGTTTGGCGGAATGCCCCGATCTCAAGGAGGTTCGCTCCCCCTTCCTCGCGGGAAGGGGGCCGGGGGGTTAGGTTTTGCGGTACACTATCTTCATCACCGGGCACGCTGCTCAGGTATATCAGAATCGAAATGAGGCGGGATGACATGCCGGATTTCAATGCCCAGAGTAAAGCGCAGAAGTGGCTACTTGTGATCGCCGGGACACTCATCCTGATGGCGATTATCATGACGTTCGCGCGCTATGTGATGCTCGGCCTGATCGTCGCACTCGCCGCTATCCTGATCCTCTTCGTCAGCAAGGCGGTAACGAGTGGCATGGGGGCGAACAACGCGCCGAAAGACCTACCCGACCATGTCGAGGATATGAGCCGCCGCTCGTGAGTGGGCAGACAAAGAGGGCGGTAGCAAGCTTTCCAGCCTGTTACCACCGGAAATTGTGCGAGTGGGGAAGGAAAACGGTGGATGATTGTGTCACGTATGGGGAAAAGCGTGCCGAAACCCGCGCGTGAACCGGAGATCCCCGATATCGTCGTTCGCCGTCTGCCGATTTATCACCGCACCCTGCAACGCTTCCTCGACGAAGGACTGACCTCGGTCTCGTCGAGCGATCTCGCCGAGCGTATCGGCGTGACCGCCGCGCAAATCCGCCGTGACCTCTCCAACTTCGGCAAGTTTGGCAAGCAGGGGAAGGGATACGATATCCAGCATCTCCTCCGGGAGATTGCAGGTATCCTGCGGATCAACACTGAGTGGCAAGTCGCGCTCTGTGGCTTCGGGCTGCTTGGGCAGGCCGTCGTCCACTATCGCGGCTGGGAAGACAGCAACCTCTGCATCGCCGCCGTCTTTGATAGCGCCCCCGACAAAATTGGTCAGCCCGTCGGCATGGACGACCTGACGGTGCAAACACCGGCGGAAATTACCCGCACCGTGCGCGAGAAGAAAATCCGCGTCGGCATCGTCGCCGTCCCCGCTCAGGGCGCGCAGGAGATCTGCGATTTGCTCGTCGCGGGGGGCGTGCGGGCGATCCTCAACTATGCCCCGGTCATCCTTCGTGTCCGCGAGGGCGTCTGGGTGCGCGATGTGGACCCCGTCGCCGCCATCCAGAGCATGACCTATTATGTCCAGCCGAAGTAGTGGGCGACAAAAGCGTCAATAGATCGCTCCCTACTCGTAACGAAATTGGACGGTGCATCGTGGCAACGGGCGACGACCTGGGAAAATGGTTTGAGCCGGGCTTCGATGTCACGTTTCAGTTTCCCACTGTTGAGTATCCGAAGTACAAAGCAACGATTGAAGAATTCGACCTGTCGGCCGAGGGTGACACACCGGATGAGGCATATGAGACTGTTCTGAACCGTGTGGTAAGCGTGGTTGTGGCGCGGTATCTGCACGGAGAATCTCTGCCTGATCGTATCACGCGGCGGACACAGCACGCGATCCTATCGGATGGCGGTGATGGATAATGCACAGATCGTGGCGGCAATTCGTGAAGCCGTCGAGATCAGCAATTTCGAATACGATCAGGAACACTGCGACCGGCATATGGGTGACGAGGGATTCGACTTGCACGATGCGATGCACGTCGTCACATTTGGCGAAGTGATTGAGCCAACGCCGGAGCGCAGTCGCTGGCTTTTTTGTGGTAAGATTTCGTCGTTAGATCGAGACATACGGTTTGTTGGTCAATGGCTGCATGTCTCTGCCGAATACGGTGATGTGATCTCGCTTCCAACAATGTACCGTCCCCTGGCTGCGGAGTGGCGCACCGAACGGGTACGAAGGTGAATACAATGCGATATACAACCGAAACAATTGATCGAAAGATTGTTGGCCAATATACCGGCAAGCATATCGCCGGCACATCGGAACGCGTGTTTGATGCCGCTGCGATGATCGAGTATCGCTTTGATGGTTTCATCATTACCGTATCACGCGTCCCGGTCCACTGGGACGAAGAGCAGCAGCGGCAGTATATTTCCGGCAAAGTCGGTATTGAGATGAACCGGCGAGTGCAAGAGATTGCCGCGATGCTTCAACGACAGCGGAAAAATACCATAGTGCAAGGGCAAATTACCGAGCAGCAGGAACAGTGCCAGGATACATACGAGCGAATTGCACGTACACTTGCACGATGTGCGAATGTTCGCATCTCTTTCGAGGCCACTGAGCCGATACAAACGGCTGCTTAAGAGCGACCGCACGGGCCAGACCAACCCTGATTATTCCTCAGCCGAGTCGAGCACGAGATCAGCCGGGATAGTGAGCGCCGGTAATACCGTTGAGGTGAGTGATTCGCCCACATGGGCAAACATCGCCACGCGGTAGTTCCGGTTGCGCGGCTCGGAGTAGCGCTCGATCACACCATTGACGAGATCCACGAGCCATGCTTCCGGGATACCCGCTGCCGCATAGCACGGCAATTTCGTCGTGCGATCATACTCACGCGAGGAATCGGCAACTTCAATCACGAGTAGCACCGCCGCCGCATCCACAAGTCCTTTTCCTGGTCCACGAAGTACAGCGAGATCGGGCTGCGGCTCGTCGCGCAAGCCAATCTGGATCGGGTTTTGCGTACTGACGGTGAGATCGCTGCCAACGACCGCATAGAGCAAGTGGCCGAGCCGATTGACGGCCTGAACATGCCGACGACCAATGGGACTCATCCTGACAATCTCTCCCGCGATTAATTCGACGCGGTCATCCTCAGTCAGGATGCCGATCTCGCCCATACGCTCGTAGTCGGCGACAGTAAACTGATAGCGCTCAATGGCCGTACTCATTGTTGCTCCTCTGCCGGTGCATATGCTCCTCGGTGCGACTATACTTCCCATCATAGCCCGCGATTGCGGCGCGTCAATCAGGAAGGGCCAAACATGCAACGGGTTGTCGTTGCGCTGCATATCCTATGAACAGCCATCCGCCACGCACGAGCAAAACGCGCGTCCGGGTTTGGACAGTTGACGGCGAGCAGACGCACTCGCACGCCGATCAATTGGCGACCGAGGAGCCGCTGGAAATCCGCTTGCTGGCCGGGGGTGAGCGGCGCACCGTCGCGGTGACGATGCGCACGCCGGGCGCGGACTTCGCACTGGCGGCGGGATTCCTCTTCGCTGAAGGGGTCATCACGAGCCGCGAGGAAATCCGGCGCATCACCTACTGCGTTGACCCGGAAATTGACACCGAGCAGCGGTACAACATCGTCAATGTCGAACTGCGGGCCACGCTGTTGCCTGACCTCGCCACACTCGAACGCCATTTCATGACGACGAGCGCGTGCGGCATCTGCGGCAAAGCGAGCCTCGATGCCCTCCACCTGCGCGGGCAGACCGTCATGCCGCCCGGCCCGGAGATTGACGCCGCCCTCATCACGAGCCTCCCCGACCGCCTGCGCGCCGGGCAGGGGCTGTTCGATGCCACCGGCGGATTGCATGCGGCGGGGCTGTTCGATAACGAAGGGACCCTTCTTGCCGTGCGCGAGGATGTCGGGCGGCACAACGCGCTCGACAAACTGATCGGCGGGGCGCTGCTCGACGACAAACTGCCCTTCCATGACCACATCATTCTCGTCAGCGGGCGCGTCAGTTTTGAACTGGTCCAGAAGGCGCTCGCGGCGGGCATCCCGATTATCTGCGCCATCTCCGCCCCCAGCAGCCTCGCCGTCTCCCTCGCCAACGAGTTCGACATGACCCTCATTGGCTTTCTGCGTGGCGAACGCTTCAACATCTATACCGGACGGGAACGAATACGAACCGCAGAGACGCGGGGGGGTTGAACCACGAAGGTGCGAAGGACACGAAGGAAATACGGAGAATGAAGGAGCCACATTCTTCTTTTCTCTTTCCTTCTTCGCGTCCTTCGCGCCTTCGTGGTTCAAGCGGTTTCCCCGTAGACGACCGCGCCTGTGCTGTGGCATGCTGTGGGCATGATGGAGACAGCAACGAACGCGGCGCGCGTTCCCCCAACCGAGCGGACACCCCAACCGATTTACGTCATCTCGGACGGCACCGGGCTGACGGCGGAAACCGTTGTCTCCGCTGCCGCCGGGCAGTTTTTCGGCGCGATCTTCGATGTCCGCCGCCGCCCGCTCGTTCGCACGATCGAGCAGGCACGCAACGTCATCAACGAAGCGGCGGAGACGCACGGCATCATCGTCTTCACGCTCGTCGTTCCCGAACTGCGCCGCGCCGTCGAGGAGGAGAGCGCGCGGCGCGGCGTCCCCTTCGTAGACATTATCGGCGGCCTGGTCGCGCGGTTGGAGGAGTCGTTCGGCCTCGTCCCAGCGGGCGAGCCGGGCTTGCGCGGCACGCAACTCGATCCCGTTTACTTCGGGCGGATTGACGCGATTGAATACACCGTCTCGCATGACGACGGGCAGCACCCGGAAACGCTCGGCGACGCCGATGTTGTGCTCGCCGGTGTCTCGCGCACCTCGAAGACGCCGCTCTCGATCTTTCTCGCCCATTATCGCGGCTGGAAGGTAGCAAATGTGCCGGTCGTCCTCGGTATCGAGCCGCCGCCCGATTTGTTCCGCATTGACCAGCGCAAGATCATCGGCCTGACAATCCAGGCGACCCGGCTCGTCAATCTGCGGCGGGCGCGGCTCGAATCGCTTGGCCGCGATCCGGACGGCCCCTATACCAGCCTCGATCAGGTGACGGAAGAACTCGCCTACGCTCGCCGCATCTACCGGCACAACTACCCGTGGCCGATCCTCGACACGAGCAACCGCTCCGTCGAGGAAGTGGCGCGCGAAATCATCGCCATCGTCGAACAATCCGGCAACAGCGGCCTCCCCGCCTCGGTCTAACGGGCGCACGGAAGCACAGAGGACGCAGAGAACACAGAGGGCACAGAGGAGGGAAACGAAGTTTGAGGCACGGAGAGCAGTATTTCTTTCCTGTTTTCTTCTCTGTGTTCTCTGTGCTCCGTATTTCACAATCGTTCCAGGAGGGGATATGGTTTACCTATTGGCATTGAGTAAAGCGGAAATGGCGGGGCCATCATTACCGGGGCTGGCATGATGGGGAAGAAGAAACCTCACCCCCCAGCCCCCTCTCCGTCAAGCGGAGAGGGGGAGAAGAATGCGGCGCCCCCTTCCCTCGGAGGGAAGGGGGTTGGGGGGTTAGGAAATCCCTCCAAACGCCGCAAGCCGAAGAATGTCGCGCCCGCCGGGTGGACGGCAGAGCAGGGGGCGGCGAAACTGCCTGCCGTCTTTGCACAGCTGCGGGAGACGTACGGCGAGCGCCGCTGGCGACCGCATCAGGAACCGATTGACGAACTGGTACTGACCATCCTCTCGCAGCGCAATACCGACCGCTCGACCGAGCAATCGTATCTGACGCTGCGCGAGCGATTCCCGACGTGGGAGCAGGTGATGCACGCACCGGTGGAAGAAATCGCGGACGCGATCCGCTGGAGCGGCCTCTATCAGATGAAAGCGCCGCGCATCCAGGGCGTCCTGCAACGGATTGACGATGAACGGGGCAACTTCGATCTCCGCTTCCTCACAGCGATGCCGCTCGCGGAGGCAAAGGCATGGCTGAGGGCGCTTCCCGGCGTCGGGCCGAAGACGACGGCGATTGTCCTCCTCTTCTCGCTCGGCATGCCGGCTTTTCCCGTGGACACGCATGTCTACCGCGTCTCGCAGCGACTTGGCCTGATCGGGCCGAAGGTGTCGGAGGCGGGCGCGCACGATCTCCTGGAGGCGATGCTCGCGCCGTCGCAGATGTTCGAGTTCCACGTCAATATGATTGCGCACGGGCGGCACATCTGCCACGCGATCAGCCCGCAGTGCGACCGCTGCCCGCTTCTGTCGCTCTGCCCCTTTGGGCAAGCGCGTCTCGGCACACAGACCAAGCCCGGAACGGAGGAATTGCTGCCCCATGCCTGAAACGACGCGCCATTATGGCCGCCCGCCGCGCCCCGTCATCGAGCCGACCCTGCTGACGCTCGTCCGCCACGGACAAACGACCGGCAATGTTCGCAAACTGCTCAGTGGCGTGAGCGACGACCCGCTCACCTCCTTCGGCAGGCGGCAGGCGGCGGCGATGGGCGCGACACTCAGCGCACTCATCCTCGATGGCACACTGCCACCCGTCCACGCGCTCTATGTCAGCCCGCTCCAGCGCGCCCGCCACACGGCGGAGGCGCTCGCACAGCCCCTCGGCCTGACGCCGGTACTGCGTGACGACCTGATGGAGATCAATTTCGGCGCAATGGAAGGGTTAACCGAGGCGGAGGCAGTCGAACGCTTCCCGGATGCCGGGGCCGCCTTTGCCAGAGATGTCTTCACGATGGAGTATGCCTTTCCGGGCGGCGAGTCGCGCCGTGGCTTCCATCAACGTTCCAGAGAGGTCTTCGCGGACATCGTCGCGCGTCACCCCGGCGAGCACGTCATCGTCGTCGCGCACGGCGGTATCCTCGGCATCGCGCTCGCGCACTACATGACCGGCAACACCGAGCGGTGGCGCGATTATGTCCTCGCCAACTGCTCGATCTCGCGCCTGACGGTGCAGGGGGATGACGTGACACTGCACGCCGTCAATGATGTCGCGCACCTCGCGGAAATCACGCCGGAAGAAGCCGAAACGGCAGCGATCATCAAGGAATACGAGGAAGAGGCCGCGCGTGACTGACCTGCGATTGACGGTGATCGGCTGTAGCGCCGCCTCGCCCCGGCCCGGTGGCGCATGTTCGTCGTACCTCGTCACGCACGGCGCGGTCAATGTACTGCTGGATTGCGGCCCGGGCGCACTCTCCTTTTTGCGGCAGGAAATCAATCCGCGCAATCTCGACGCGATTGTCATCTCCCATCTGCACGCCGATCATACGCTCGATCTCGTGCCGCTCGCCTATGGCCTGAAATACGGCCCGCTCATCGGAGATGAACATGGGCCGCGCGCGGAACGAGTCGCCCTCTTCGTTCCACCGGGCGGCAAGGACTTCCTCAACGGGCTGGCCGACGCGTTAGAAGGAAGCGGGCGCGCCAGCGAGTTCTGGGCCTCCTTCGCCATCGCCGAGTACGATCCGGACGGCACATTCGTCGTTGGCAGCCCTGCCGGGGCCGACCATGCCGACGACCTCAATTTCCACTTCGCGCCGACGAAGCACTATATCCCCTGTTGGGCGATCAAAATCACACCGACCGGCGACGACCCACACCCGGTGCTCGTCTACGGTGCGGACAGTGCGCCAGTGGAAAGTTTGACACGGTTCGCACATGGTGCGGACGTGCTGATCCTTGAAGCAACGCTCAATACGCCGGAGACACCCGCGCCAGTTGGCCATATGACGTCCCGGCAGGCGGCGGAAGTCGCCACGAATGCGGGCGACGTGAACCACCTGCTGCTCACCCACTACTGGGGCAACATCCTACCCGAAAAAATGATCGCGGAAGCACGCGCGGCGTTCGACGGCCCGGTGAGCGTGGCAGTGGAGCGCGCGACATACATCGTCGGTCAGGAGTGAGAGATGGGTGCGAGACCGGAGTTCTGGGGGGCACAACATTCCGAACGATTCACGGATGCCTCGATCATCACCGCCTATCGCTCCCGACCGCCGTATCCCGACGTGCTGATTGATCGCCTGATCGCGCTGATTAGCGACGAACCGCGCGCTGTCCTCGATGTCGGCTGTGGCCCCGGCAACATCGCGCGTCTGTTGCTGCCACACGTCGCGCGCGTGGACGCGGTGGATGTCTCCGCCGGCATGATTGCGCTGGGAAAAACGCTTCCCGGTGGTGACGATCCACGCCTCCAGTGGTTCGTGGGGAAAGCGGAGGATGCGCCGCTCCATCCGCCGTATGCCCTGGTGACGGCGGGGGCGAGCCTGCACTGGATGGATTGGGAGGTTGCGCTCCCCCGTTTCGCTGACGCGCTCGCGCCGAACGGCTACCTGGCGATCTGTAATTTACCCGCGCCGCACGAGCCGTGGGGTTCGGCAATTCGCGCGATCATCCCGCGCTACTCGACCAACCCGGACGTCTCGGGGTTTGACTTGATCGGCGAACTCGAACGGCGACGCCTCTTCGCGAAACATGGCGAGTACACGACGGAGCCAGTGCCACTCGTCCGCTCTGTATCCGACTTCATTGAGTGGTTCCATTCGATGAGCAGTTTCTCGCGCAACCTGATGTCGCCGGATGCCGCCACCGCCTTCGACGCCGAAATCCGCAATGCCATCGCGCCCTACATGCGAGATGGATTGCTCAACACCCATGTCGTCGGGCACATTGTCTGGGGCAAGCCATTGCGAAAGCAATGAGTGATGAGCAACGAGCAATGAAGGGAAGGGCGCACCTGATACGACGTACGTTACCGGCCAAACAACGCGCCGCCGTTCACGTGCAACACCTCTCCCGTGATGTACGAGGCGCGTTCCGAGGCGAGAAACTGCAC
>JALYUS010000404.1 GCA_030853625.1 Chloroflexota bacterium | reverse complement strand
CCCCTGCGGAGAATACAGGAAACATCTCTTCGACCATCGGTGTCACTCCTCTATTTCGTTCGCCTCATCGCCGATGCGAGCGTAGCACGATGTCCGTCGGGATACCACGGTTCACCCCTGGCAATCGAGCCGCCGCGTTCAGCGCCAGAAGAGTGCGAATCCGGCCAGCGATCGGCCTCAAGCAGGACAGCACGCGTGATCTACTCCGCCGCGCGCAGGTACTGGTAGAGCGTCTCGCGGCTGATGCCGTACGCCCGCGCCACCGCTGCCTTCCCCTCTCCCGCCGCTACCCGCGCCCGTGCCTCCGCCCGCTGTGTCGCGTCCAACGCCTTCTTCCGTCCCCGATACGCCCCCCGTCGCTTCGCCAACGCGATCCCCTCCCGCTGCCGCTCCCGGATCAGCGCCCGCTCGAACTCGGCGAACGCCCCCATCACCGACAACAGCAGCGTCGCCATCGGCGCGTCCTCCCCCGTGAAGGTCAGCCCCTCCTTGACGAACGCGACGCGGATGCCGCGCCCGGTGAGTTGCTTCACGAGACGACGCAGATCGTCGAGGTTGCGGGCCAGCCGGTCCATGCTGTGGACGACGACCGTATCGCCCTCGCGTGCGAAACGGAGGAGAGCATCGAGCTGGGGCCGCGCGACATCCTTGCCCGATGCTTTGTCGGTAAAGGTGCGGTCGACGGCAATCTGTTCGAGTTGGCGGTCCGGATTCTGGTCGAGGGAGCTGACCCGGACATAGCCGATCCGTTGTCCATTCATGATAATTCCTCCATCTGTCAAGATAGAGTCTATAAGGTTCGGGGGCAGATGTCAAGAATTAGAAATAATGATCCTAGATTGACAAGAAGAAGGCGAGATGACTGACATCAGGATAGGGTAGACCCTAATCGGACAGATCGCCACGCTCCATCCATATTGCCTCTCTCGGCTACGGACTTTGGCAGACGCTTTTGTCCGTTTCGTGCGGTGACCCTTTGCTCTTCCATGTCTTCGGGGCGCTGGCCGAGTTCGAGCGCGATCTGATCCGGGAGCGCACGCAGGCGGGACTGGCGGCTGCCCGGGCACGGGGACGACTGGGTGGGCGACCGAAGAAGCTCGATTCCGCTGCCAAAGTGGCGATGGCGCGCAGTCTCTACAACGACAAGACGAACACGGTCGACAATATCTGCACAACGCTCGGCATCTCACGCGACACTTTATCGCGCTCTGGATTCCCCAGGCGACGCGGTAGCCGACAGCCGCACTGCGACCGACAGCAAACGATGACGAAAGACGTGCGCCGCATCCCCGCTGCAAGAGCCGATGAGCGGGAAGAGGGCGTTTCCTAACCCTTCTCCGAGACGTTTTTGCCCTGTACGGTCGGGGTGTCGTGGGCGTTCGCCTGCGGAAATACCCCGCGTCGCGACGCCGCTGTGGTCCATTTCGCTCGTAATTCAGCCTACTGACGCCACTGGAACACCGTGCGGCACCCCTTTTGAGGGGTTAGGAAACGCCCTCTCCTTATAAAGTCCGTAGGCTGTTCGCATACATCTTTATCTTTTCCGTATGAGTTGCCCTGTATATTGTAGGAGTTGTAGTCGCTGCGCGTTCGTTCATCGAGCGTTTCATTAATGAGCCTAATCGCATGAAAATTCTTGTCCCGTTCGACGATTCCAAGGACGCACGGGATGCGCTCCACGAGGCGTGCCGCATCCTGACCCCGCTCGACGAACTGATCGTCCTCGCATCCGTTGTCGTCCCTCGTCATCTGCCGGCGGACGCGTCGCCCGGTGAGCTATGGAAGCAGACCTGTCGCGCCGAGGTTCACCTGGCGTCAGCGCGCGCGATCGTCGAGCGGATCACGCACTATGGCGACATGTTGCACTGCGTGCGGGTGCAGGCAACGGACCGGGTGGCGGCCGTCGTCGCGGGCGCGACGTTCTATGAGGCGGATACCATCCTGCTCGTCGCGCGTGCCACCGTGCGCGGTCGCGTGGCGGCATTCTTCGGTGCGACCGCCGCGATCGTTCGGCAGGCATCATGCGATGTGCGAGTGCTGTACAAGGTCGCGCCGCATCGCAGACAGCGACTCAACGATCTCCGGTCCCTCATCGATGTGAGCACCACCTCTCCATGCGTGGCTATGCCGGCCGATCCGGCAGATGAGGCGATTCCGCAGGGGAGCCCATCCCGTGAGCACGAAGGAGAAGGTTCGTATGCCACCTGAGCGTCCCAGTGACGGTGCGCCGGTTCCCGCGAGCGATGGCGTGGACACCGTGCCGCACGACGTAGCGGATGGTGTTCCCGATAGTGTCGAGCCGTTTGCCGACCTCGGGCGCGCATCCCGGCCGATCGGCGCGGCGCTGCCTCAGATCGACTGGCGCGAGGAGCGGCGCGGGGCGCTGCCCGGCAACCGGTATATCCGTGTCCTGCGATCGGTGGACCGGGGCTTCACGGAAGTCGGCCCGGGCACGCTGCGTGCGGGCGAGCGCGCCACCGCTCCCCGGACGGGCGCCGGGCGAGTCGCGACGGGCATCAAGCGCGCCCTGATCGGTCGCCCAATCGCCAGCGAGCATGCCATCCACGAGCGGTTGACCAAGGTCAAGGCGCTCGCCATTCTTTCCTCCGACGCGCTCTCGTCAGTCGCATACGGCACCGAGGCGAGTCTCGGCGTCCTCGTCGTTGCCGGCGCGGCGGCCTTCGGCTACATCCTGCCCATCTCGTACCTCATCCTCGGCCTGCTCGCCCTCGTGGCAATTTCCTACCGGCAGACGATCTTCGCCTACCCGAATGGCGGCGGCTCGTACATCGTCGCGCATGAGAACCTCGGCGTCCTTCCCGGCCTGATCGCGGCGGCGTCGCTGCTGGTGGATTATGTGCTCACGGTCTCAGTCAGCATCTCAGCGGGCGTCCTGGCGCTCGTCTCCGCCTTCCCCCGCCTCGGCGGCTACGTCGTGCCGCTCGGCGTGCTCTTCATCATCCTCATCATGGTCGGCAATCTACGCGGCATCCGCGAGTCTGGTACGATCTTCGCCGCGCCGACCTATGTCTTCATCGTCAGCATCCTCGTCCTGATCGGCCTCGGCCTCTTCCACGTTGTCACCGGCGACCCGGCGGCGACCGCCACGCCGCGCGACCACCTGGGCGCCATCGAGAGTGCGAGCGTCCTGCTCTTCCTGCGCGCCTTCGCCTCCGGCTGCTCGGCGCTGACTGGCGTGGAGGCGATCTCCAATGGCATCCCCGCCTTCAAGAAGCCGGAATCCCGCAATGCAGCGACCACGCTTGTCTGGATGGCGGGCTTATTGGGCGTCATGTTCATGGGCGTCTCGTTTCTCGCGCATCAATACGGCATCACGCCGCGTGACAACGAGTCGGTCGTCTCGCAGATCGCCGCGCAGGTCTTTGGCGGCAAGGGCGCACCCTATTTTATCATTCAGATCGCCACCTGCCTGATCCTGATCCTCGCGGCGAATACAAGTTACGCCGATTTTCCCCGGCTTGGCTCGATCCTCGCGCGGGATGGGTTCCTGCCCAAACAGTTCCAGTTTCGTGGCGACCGCCTCGCCTTTACAATCGGCATCGCCGCGCTGACGGTGCTTTCCACCGCCCTGTACGTCGTTTTCGGCGGCCAGACAGACCGGCTGATCCCGCTCTACGCGGTTGGTGTCTTCGTCTCGTTCACGCTCTCGCAGGCGGGAATGGTGCGTCACTGGCAGCGCGCGCCGGGCAACCACAAACGTCAGATGCTCATTAATGGCACGGGCGCAGTGGCAACGGGAGTCGTGGCGATCTTGTTCGGCTACACGAAGTTTCTCTACGGTGCGTGGCTGGTCATCCTGATTATCCCGATCATCGTGCTGCTCTGCCTCGGCATTTCCCGCCACTACCGGGGGGTTGCTGAGGAAGTGCGCCTGACGGACGAC
The DNA here is from genome assembly GCA_030853625.1 of Chloroflexota bacterium. Lineage (GTDB taxonomy): Bacteria > Chloroflexota > Chloroflexia > Thermomicrobiales > JALYUS01 > JALYUS01. The sequence continues at coordinate 93 of JALYUS010000404.1, read as the reverse complement.
GACGTGCCACCCTCCCCGCGCGCAATCGAGCAGGTGGTAATCGTGCCGGGGTCGGATATCAACAAGGTAGCGCTGAACGCGCTGGCGTATGCC
>JALYUS010000385.1 GCA_030853625.1 Chloroflexota bacterium | reverse complement strand
CCCTTCGCCACCTATGCCGCCGTGCGGGAGGCGCGGGCGCGCGGCGTCCGTGGTGAGGGGCCGACGCTGATCGAGGCAAAGATGTATCGCCTCCTGCCGCATACGTCGGACGACAATGACATGACTTATCGCACGCGCGAGGAAGTGCGGGAAGCGGAGCAAGGCGAACCGCTCAAACGGATTGTCGCGTACATGCAGGAGCGCGGCCTTCTCTCCGAAGATGCAATCGCTATCCGTCGCGCTCGTATTCGCGAGGAGATCGCGGCGGCAGTCGCGGCGGCGCAGGCCGCACCCGACCCCGACCCCGCGACCGTCGCGGATCGTGTCTACGCACCTGTCGAGCGTTGAGGAGGGAATCTGATGGCCGTCTCGACCCGACCCAGTGTTGAGCAGGAGATTACCGAGGTCGCCGCCGCGCCGAACCGCATGGCGGCGACCGAAGAGCAGACCGACTCCGATGAACATGGCCCCGTCGCTCACGGCCTTTTCTCCCCCCCGACGGGGATCACCGGCGCCGATACCCGCAGCGGCGTGACGATGATCGAGGCGATCAATCAGGCGCTCGCCGAAGAGATGGCGCGCGATCCGCGTATTTTCCTGCTTGGTGAGGATATTGGGCCGCGCGGCGGCGTCTTCGGCGCGACCAAGGGGTTGATTGAGCGGTTCGGCCCACAGCGCGTCCTCGATACACCGATCGCGGAGAGCGGTTTCACTGGCCTCGCCATCGGTGCGGCACTGCTCGGCAGCGTGCCGATCATCGAAATTCAGTTCGCGGACTTCATCTACTCGGCGCTCGAACAGATTTTCAGCGAAATGGCGAAGATGCACTATCGCTCGAACGGCGACGCGCGCCTGCCAATTGTTGTGCGCGCGCCGATTGGCGGCGGCGTCCACGGCGGGTTTTATCACTCACAGTCGCCGGAAAACCTCTTCGTCGTGCCGGGCCTGAAAGTAGCGATGCCCGCCACACCCACCGACGCGAAGGGAATGCTGAAGGCGGCGATCCGCGATCCGAATCCGGTAATCTTCTTCGAACACAAGCGGCTCTATCGCTCCCTGCGCGAGCCGATGCCGGAAGGTGACGTACTCGTGCCGCTCGGCGTGGCGCGGATCGCCCGCCCTGGCACGACCCTTTCCGTGATTACCTACGGTGCGACCGTGCATGAAGCGGTGAAGGCGGCGGAAAGCCTGGCGGCGGACGGCATTGACGCTGAGGTGCTTGACCTCCGCTCGCTCCAACCCTACGACAAGCCCGCGATCCTCGCATCGGTGGCGAAGACGCACCGCGCGCTCGTCGTCCATGAAGCGAGCAAGACGAATGGCTTCGGTGCGGAACTCGCCGCCTTCATCGCGGATGAGGCGTTCATGGAACTGGACGCGCCCGTGCGCCGCCTCGCTGCCCCGGATGCCCCTGCCATGCCGTATAATCACCTGCTAGAATCAGCATATCTGGTTGACGCGGCGAAGATCGGCGTCGCGATGCGCGAACTTGCGGCATTCTAAGGAGTACAACGACATGGCAGAGGCACACGGCAGCGGCGCCGCGACGATGACCCGGCCCGGATTATCCCCGGTCAATTTCCCGCAACTGGGCGAGTCCGTCGTGGAGGGAACCGTCCTCCAGTGGCTCGTCAAGATCGGCGACACGGTCGAGGAAGATCAGTTGCTGACCGAGATCGAGACGGAGAAAGTCGTCGCTGAAATCCCATCGCCATTCAAGGGCGTTGTCAAGGAGTTCGCCGTCGCGATCGGGCAGACCGTGCCGGTCGGCACAACGCTCCTCTGGGTCGAGACAGACAAGGCGGCGGCGGACTCGGCTGCCGCAGCCCCCGCGCCGATCCAGGCGGCGACGGAGGCGGAGCCGAAAAAGGCCGAGATGGAGATGGACAACGCGGCGGCGCAGATGGAGTCCGCGTCGTCGCCACCGGCGGCACAGGTAAGCGCGTCCACCGCGACCAACGGCGCCAAGGCATACACCGAGTCCGCCGACGCGAGCAAAATGTACTCCCCAGCCGTCCGCAAACTGGCGATGGAATTCAGCATTGACCCGGCGACCGTCAAGGGTACCGGCGCCGGTGGCCGCGTTACCCGCGAAGACATGATGAAAGCCCATTCTGCCCAACAGCAACCTGTTGAGTCGAAAGCGCCGAGCGCTGAGGCCGCTCCTGTCGCCGAACCTGCTGCCGCGCCGTCTGCACCGGACGCCGTACCCACACCACACCCTGTTGCACAACCCACTGCTGCCGTCGTTGTCCCCACGCAGTCCTCATCCCGCCCAGAGGACGCCCGGAGTCCTCAGTCCTCTTCCGGCGATTTGATCCCGATGACGGCGATCCGCCGCCGAACGGCCGAGGCGCTCACGAAGGCGGCACAGACGATCCCACAGGCGGCGTCATGGGTCGAGGCGGATGTGACGGATCTCGTCGCGCGGCGCGTGGCGGAGAAGCAGGGCTTTCTTCAGCGGGAGGGTGTGCCACTCACCTATCTACCCTTCTTCGTCATGGCGGGGCTGGCGGCGATCCGGCAGTACCCGATCATCTCCTCGCGCTGGACGGACGAGGGCATTCGTCTGATGCGGCAGGTCGGCTTCGGCATCGCCGTCAGCACAAACGACGGCTTGCAGGTGCCGGTTATCCACAGTGCAATGGATTACTCGATTACCGGCCTCGCCAAGCGCCTGCACGACATCATCGGCCGCGCGCGGGACGGTAAACTGAAGATTGACGACATTCAGGGCGGCACGATCACGCTGACGAATCCCGGTTCGTTCGGCTCCCATGTCACGATGGCGATGGTCCGACCAAACGAGGCGTGCATCTATTCGGTGGACGCGATCCTTGAGAAGCCCGTCGTGCGCAACGGCGGCATCGCCATCCGCTCGATGGTCACGCTCGGCATTACCTTCGACCACCGCATCTTCGACGGGCGCGAGGCCGTTCTCTTCCTCAATGCCGCCAAGAAGTGGCTGGAAGAAGAGGCGGCAACCGCCGCGCTCTAAATTATCCCTGCTCCAGATCGTTCACGCGCCGCCCGACCGAGCGGCGCGTTTTTGTGCATTCTTTCTGACTGCCACGGAAAGGGCCAAAATAGCGAGGCGTATTTCCGGCTCAAGGGATGCGACGTGGTACAGGTAGAAGTGTTTGTCCCCAACACTCCGGCACGGCGGTTCTACGAGAAGTTCGGCTATGCGTACCGCGATAGTGATACGATGAAGAAACTTTAGCGGTAGTTTGTTGACGGAAGCGCACGGGAGTGGGAGCGTGCGGGGAGGAGGTGTGTGCCCTGACCCTCCGCTTGCCCGTTTCCCCTGCCCCCGGTTCCCTCGAACCCTTCGCCCAGCATTTCGATCCCCTCTTCCCGAAACGCAGTCAACGCCAAGCCTTTCGCGACTAGCGCGCCG
>JALYUS010000026.1 GCA_030853625.1 Chloroflexota bacterium | reverse complement strand
GCGCTTGGGGCACTGGAGACGGTCTACACGACGGCAAAGGAGTACGCCGAGACGCGCACGACCTTCGGCAAGCCCATCGGCGCGCGCCAACTCGTGCAGGATAAATTGGTGCGGATGGTGACGGATCACAGCCTCGGCCTGCTGATGGTCCACCGGCTCGGCGCTCTCAAGGACGCCGGGGAGATGAATTTCGCCCAGGTCTCGATGGCTAAACGCAACAATGTCCGCGTTGCCCTCACGGGCGCGCGCCTCGCCCGCGAAATTCTCGGCGGTAACGGCATCACGACCGAGTATCCGGTCATCCGCCACATGCTCAATCTGGAGACGGTGGACACCTATGAGGGCACGCACGACATTCACACGCTGATCGTCGGGCGGGCGATCACCGGCCTGGCGGCGCTGGAATAAGCCGGTCAACCTAACCCCCCGGCCCCCTTCCGTTCCTCGGCGTGGGAAGGGGGAGCGAGCCTCCTTGAGATTCGGGTGTTATGGGAACGCCTCGGTATTGCGAAGAGTCACCCCTTCCTCGCGGGAAGGGGCCGGGGGTTAGGTTCTTTCCGGCAATGCATACGCCCTGGACATTGCACCAGAGATTTGCTCGCTGTCGCCGCTCGTGCTATGCTGCGCCACACGCAACGGGTTGTACGGACAGGTGACACGACGCACCGCTTTTGCTTCCCCCGTGCAGTACCGAAGAAGATTCCGCCGGGCGAACGCGGACAAAGAACCGCGCATCGCATCTGGCGGCAAGGCCAATGAGGGTTGAAACGAGACTCCACACGTGATTGACGATCCACACCGAAATCAGCGACACCCCGACGACGCGCGCACCCGCGTGGAAACGCCCCCGTCCGCCGCGCTGGATGACGAGGACGCGCCCGCCCTGGCCGAACCGGAGGACGAGGACGCGCCCGCAGGTGGCATGCTCGATGGGTTGACCGAGGACGAGACGCCGGACGACCAGGCCCAGCGGGACGGGCTTGACGAACTGCCGGCGGACCTCATCATGGACCGCGAGATGGCGGAGATGGTCGCGCGGGCGCGAGAGCAGGGCTATGCGACGTACGACGACATCCTCGCCGCCCTGCCGACGCCGGAGCAGAGCATCGAGGCGACGGATCAACTGATCTCTTACCTCGGCGAGCAGGGCGTCCGCGTCTTCGACAGCGCCGCCGCGCCCGATCCACAGAGTGGCAAGCCCGCGCCGGTTGAAATCTCCGACGCGGACCTGCCCGGCGTCAGCATTGACGATCCTGTCCGCATGTATCTGCGGGAAATCGGTCGCGTGCCGCTCCTCTCCGGCGAGGAGGAGCAGGACCTCGCGCGGCGGATGGAGATGGGCGTCTATCTGCTGCGGCAGGAACAGAAACTGCGCGACTCGCTCGGTGGGGTTGATCCGTCGCCGAGCCTGCTCTGCTGCCATTTCTACGATGACCTCGTCGCGCACTGGCCCATCGTCACGACACTCTACGAGGAGATCCGCCAGAAGCCGTTGCCGATGCAGCGCACTGAGACCTTCGATGGCGTCGTGCCGCTCAACTCCCTGCCCGAAGGGGCGCTCGCCGCCTGCGCGAAGGCGCATGGGTGGAGCGTCGCGGAGACCGAGGAGAACCTGCGGGCGCGCTTACTCGAATACTGCCTTCTGCCGCTCGCCTCCTTCCCGGACACGCTCCGCCACTCGATTGAGTTGAATCGCTCCTGGCCGCATGTGGACGAAGTCGCGGAGGCCTGCGAGGCGCTGATGCACCAACCGCCCGCGCGGCGCGCCAGGCGCTGGCAGCGGGCCGCGAAACCGCTCCTGATGCACTTCGAGATCATCCCGCGCGATATGCGCCTCGATCACACGGGCGTTCAGTGGGACGCGCGCCACGACGCGCTCACCGCGCATTGGGCCAGCATCAAGACGGAGGGCGACGAGGCGCGGCGGCGGCTCGTGGAGGCGAACCTGCGGCTCGTTGTCAGTGTGGCGAAAAAGTACGTTGGGCGCGGCATGACCCTCCTCGATCTGGTGCAGGAAGGGAATATGGGGCTGATCCGCGCCGTGGAGAAGTTCCAGTACCTCAAGGGATTCAAGTTCAGCACCTACGCAACCTGGTGGATTCGTCAGGCGATCACCCGCGCCATCGCCGATCAGGCACGCACAATCCGCATCCCCGTCCATATGGTGGAGACAATCAATCGCCTGATCCGCGTCTCCCGCCAGTTGGCGCAAGAGATGGAGCGCGAGGCGACGAGCGAGGAGATCGCGGCGGTGATGGGCCTCCCGGCGGAGCGCGTGCGCGAGATCATCAAGATTTCGCAGGAGCCGGTCTCCCTCGAAATGCCAATCGGCGAGGAGGAGGACAGCCATCTCGGCGATTTCGTTCCCGATACCTTCGCCATCGCACCGGAGGATGGTGCGACGACCGGCTTGCTCCGCGAACAGGTGGAAAAGGTGCTCGGCAACCTCACCGACCGCGAGCGGCAGGTGCTCGTCCGCCGCTTCGGGCTGGACGACGGCAACAGCCGCACGCTGGAGGAGGTCGGCAAAGAGTTCGGCGTCACCCGCGAGCGTATCCGCCAGATCGAGGCGAAGGCGCTCCGCAAACTCCGCCATCCCTCTCGCTCCAAGTCGCTCAAGGATTTCCTTGAATAATACTCTTTCGCGATACAGATGTCGTGTTTCCTGATGACCTGGTCGCTTGCACTGCAACGGTTAAAGTAGGTTCGTATCACGACATGTCTAACGCGAAAGAGTATAAGACGCCCTACCCCCGACCCCTCCGCCCGCAAGCGACTGAGAGGGGGACGTAGCGTACGTTCATGCTGCGTTGGGATGATAGCAGATCGTCACGTCTGCGGGCGGGGCCGGCCACGATTCCGGCAACAACCAGAGTCGTTTCCGTAACCGTCCGCGTCCTACTTGCCGCACCAGTCAGGCCCCAGCCCTGGGCAAAGACGCTGACGGTGCGCGGCGCATCCCACGCCTATCGCGGCGGACGCCAGAACCGTGTCGGACAGATCGCCCGTGCGAGTGTTGTGCGCGCTCATTCTGTCTGTACACTTCGTCCCCCTCTCAGCCGCATGGCGGGCAGAGGGGTCGGGGTGGGGCTGCGATGTGGTAGGATACCGCCCGTGGATTCGGAGGGTTGGGCGAGGGTAATTGGCTCGTGGAAATGACCGAAATGGCATCGAAAAATGGCGCGCGTCCCGCGCCGGAGGCGCGTGTCGGTGTCGCACTCGGACCGCTCGACCGCGTGGCGCCTGCGCTGCTCGGTGTTGCGATGCTGCTCTATATCGTCGTCATCTTCGCGGCATCGAAGTGGCAACTTGATGGGTTGCACATGGGCTTCGATCCGCTCGTCTACGAGCAGCCGCTCTGGAACACGCTCCACGGCCACCTCGCGGAGCAATCGTCCCTCGACTACACAACATCGGCATTCGGGCAGGACTTGTTCCTCTTCCATTTCGTTCTTCTGCCCTTTTACGCGATCAAGCAGACGACGGCGACACTGCTTTTCCTCCAAACGGTCGGGGCGGCGTTCGGCGCGCTCGCGGTCTACCTGATCGCGCGGGACGCGCTGCCGCGCGCGCGGATCGTGCCGCTCCTCTTTGGCGTGCTCTTCCTCTCGTACGTGCCGATGCAGAATGCCAACCTCTATGAGGTGCAGCCCCGGCTCTTCGCCGCGACCTTTCTCCTCTTCGCTTACTGGTGCATGACGCGCGGCTACGCTGTCGGCTTCTGGGTGTGCGTTGTGCTGGCGATCATCAACCGCAACGACACGGCGCTTGTCATCGCGATGCTCGGTCTGTATGGCGTCCTTACCCGGCGGCGTGCCGTCTTCAGTTGGGCGCCGATGCTCTTCGCGGCTGCCTACTGGGTGCTGGCGATCTTCGTCATTATCCCGGCGATCACGGGCGGCACGCAGTTTTCCTATGTGCAGAACTATGACTGGCTCGGCCCGACAACGGGC
>JALYUS010000340.1 GCA_030853625.1 Chloroflexota bacterium | reverse complement strand
CGGCTTCATCCTCTATCTCATCTCCGCCATCGCGGAGACGAACCGCGCGCCGTTCGACTTGCCGGAAGCGGAGAACGAACTCGTCGCCGGGTTCCATACCGAATATTCGGGCTTCCGCTTTTCGATGTTCTTCCTCGGTGAGTACATCAATATGCTCGTCGTCTCCGGCGTGGCGGCGACGGTTTTCCTCGGCGGCTGGGACGGCCCGATCCTGCCGGGGCCGATCTGGCTCTTTATCAAGATGCTGCTCTTCATGTTCGTCTATATCTGGCTACGGGCCACACTGCCGCGTTTCCGCTACGACCAGTTGATGGGGATCGCCTGGAAGGTGTTGCTCCCATTGACGCTGGCGAATATCCTAGTCACGGCGACGATCAAAGTGATCGTTGATCATCTTTAGTTCGTTGCCTCGTCTCTAAAGGAGTGTCGCGAATGCCCATGTTCGATGAAATCAAAGGCTTCGGCGTCACGTTCAAGCGCCTCTTTAGGAAGGACCTGACCGTCGAGTACCCGGATGAGCGGCGCCCGCTTGAGGAGCGTTTTCGCGGCCTGCCCGTCCTGCGGACTGACCCAGAGACGCAGGAAGCGATCTGCGTCGGCTGCTCGATGTGCGAGCGAATTTGCCCGACGCAGTGTATCTCGATGGAGTTCACGCCGGCGAACGAGGGCGAACGCGATGTCGTCATCTACACCCTTGATGCCGGGCGCTGTATGTACTGCGGCCTGTGCGCGAAGTCCTGCCCGGTGGACGCCATCACGATGAGCAACGCCTTCGAGTTGAGCGTCACGACGCGCGAAGGACTGATCTACCAGAAATCGCAGTTGGCGGAAATTGGCGCGACAGCACGGGAGTATTTTGCGCAATGAGCGGCGATATCTTCTTCGCGATCTTCGGCGGCCTCGCGGCGCTCACCAGCCTGCTCGTCGTGTTGCAGCGCAACCCGACGCACAGCGCCTTATTCCTCGTGATCTCCTTCCTGAACGTCGCATGTATTTACGTGCTGCTCGGCGCGGAGTTCGTCGCGGTCGCGCAGATCATTGTCTACACGGGGGCCGTGCTCGTCCTCTTCCTCTTCGCGGTCATGCTCGTGCGGATGGAAGATTTGCCGGAGATGTACGGCGGCCATCCCGTGCAGCGATTCGTCGGGCCGGTGCTTGGCATTGCCCTCTTCCTGGAAGTGCTCGCCGTCATTCTTTCGACCGTGCCGCTCGGCGCGGGCGGCACATTCACACCGGATGCGATTGCGGCGGTGGGCGGCAACACCCAGGCGCTCGGACGGAGCCTCTACAGCGATTTCCTCGTGCCGTTTGAAATCTCCTCGCTCATTCTGCTCGTCGGCGCGATTGGCGCAATCGTGCTGGCACGGCCCGATTACACGGTAGCGCGCGACCGGGAGATTGGTAGCCTGTTCACGATCTCGCTCGGTCATCCGCAAGAAACGACGATCGCCACACCGACCGTCTACACGGTGCAGCGTGACGATGCGTTGATCCTGCAGGCCGAGGTCGAAACGGACACATTCGGCGAGACGATTAAGCGGTAGTCACTGGCGCGGGAGGAAGCGATGCATCCGGGGTTAGAATGGTATCTCAGTCTGAGCGCTGTGCTCTTCGTGATCGGGTTGATCGGCGTCCTGACGCGCCGCAATGTGCTCGTCATCTTTATGTGCGTCGAGATGATGCTCAATGCGGTGAATATTAGTTTCATCGCCTTTGGCCGCGCGATCAGTTCCGCCACGGGGCAGGTTTTCGCCCTGTTCGTGATTACCGTCGCGGCGGCGGAAGCGGCGGTCGGACTGGCGATTGTCATTGCCATCGCGCGCCGACAGGACACGACGGACGTCGGCCGTCTCGATACGCTCCGCGACTGAGTGCCGCCCGGATATCGGGTACGTTCAAGGGATAGGACGGTTCAATGGAGAACTTCCTCTGGGTTATTCCCGCCGCGCCACTGGCCGCGTTTATCATCACGATCCTCTTCGGACGGGGCGTGCTGAAGTCGCAGGCGCACTGGCCGGGCATCATCGGTGTCGGCATTTCGTTTGTCTGCGCGGTGCTGACCTTTTTCAACGTGGTTGGCCTGAAGGCCGGTGAGTCGCTGAATAACCACCTCTTTACTTGGATGGATACCGGGTCGTACACCTTTGACAGCAGGCAATTCAACGTACCCGTCACCCTGCATGCGGATCATCTGACGGCGGTGATGCTCCTCGTCGTGACGAGTGTCGGCTTCCTCGTCCATGTCTACTCGGTTGGCTACATGCACGGCGATGGCGGCTATTATCGGTTTTTCTCCTACCTGCCGCTCTTCGTCTTCAGCATGCTGATGCTCGTGCTGGCGAACAGCTATCTGCTCCTCTTCGCCTTCTGGGAGGCGGTTGGGCTGTGCTCCTATTTGCTCGTCGGCTTCTGGTTCCACCGGCCGGATGCGAACAATGCCGCGATGAAGGCGTTCTGGACGACCCGTGTCGGTGATATCGGTTTCGGCCTCGGCACGATGCTCGTCTGGACGACGTTCGGCACCTTTACGTACACCGATGTCTTCTCGCAGTTGAACGACCGGATGAAGGCTGGGACGATCTCACACAACCTCATCACGATCATTTGCTTGTTGCTCTTCTGCGGCGCGATTGGCAAAAGCGCGCAGGTGCCGCTGCAAACATGGCTGCCGGATGCCATGCTGGCGCCGACGCCCGTCTCCGCCCTCATTCACGCGGCAACGATGGTGACGGCGGGCATTTATCTCGTCGCGCGCTCGTGGCCGCTCTTTGATCTCTCGCCGGGGGCGCGCGATGTCGTCGCCATCGTCGGCATCACCACGGCGGTCCTCGGCGCAACGATTGGCATTGTGCAGCGCGATATTAAGCGTGTGCTCGCCTACTCGACGATTTCGCAACTCGGCTACATGTGCTTCGCGCTCGGCGTTGGCGCGTACATCCCGGCGATCTTCCATCTCGCGACGCACGCGATGTTCAAGGGGCTGATGTTCCTCGGTTCCGGCTCGGTGATCCACGGCATGCACGAGGAGCAGGACCTCTTCAAGATGGGTGGGCTGCGGAAGAAGATGCCGATCACCGCGTATACGTTCCTGATCGGCGCGCTCGCTATCTCCGGCGTCACCGGCCTCGCGGGCTTCTGGTCGAAAGATGAGATCATCGTCGGCTCGTTTCACGCGGGCTACCCGGTGATTGCGGTTCTCGGCTTGATTACCGCCGGATTGACCGCCTTCTACATGTTCCGGCTCTATTTCCTCGCCTTCGAGGGCAAGCCACGGTATGACGAGGAGCATGTCCATCCGCACGAATCCCCGGCGACGATGACGATTCCGCTGATTATCCTCGCGATCCCGTCCGTCGTGATCGGCGCGCTGCTTGGCTGGCCGCCCGATGCGGGGGCCATTCACACCTTCCTCGGCAAGACGATCCAGAGCACGATCGTCGAGGATGCCCACGGCGCGGTTTCAACCAGCACGTCGTGGACGTTCGGCATCATCTCCTCCCTCGTCGCACTTGGGGGCATTTTCCTGGCGTTCGCGATGTACATGCGCCTCACCCCGAACCCCTACAAACTCGGCGACCGGCTGCACTGGCTCTGGACATTCCTCTGGCACAAGTGGTATTTCGATGAAATCTATAACGCGATCTTCGTCCAGGGTACGCTCGCGCTCGCGATGGCGTGCTGGGCATTCGACCGCTACGTTGTGGACGGCGCGGTCAATGGGGTCGCCACCGTCATCTCGCGTTCGTCCGGCCGGTTACGCCGGGTGCAGACCGGATTCGTGGCAAACTACGCGCTCGTTATCGCGCTCGGCGCGGTGCTGATCGTCGGTGTTTATCTGATTGCACGGGGTGATATTTTCACGCAACTGTTCGGCTAGCCGCTGTCCGGGCCGCACCGGCGCGCCCGCGAGGAGGAATCTGGTGAATCACTTCCCGCTGCTCTCGGTGATCCTCTATCTCCCGACGGTCGTTGCGCTGCTGCTGCTCTTCGTGCCGCGCCTCGACCAGCAGACGATCAAGTACGCGGCGCTCTTCGCGACGCTGGCGACGTTTGTGCTCTCGCTGATCGTCGTCTTCTCCTCGCGGCAGACGGCCGGCCTGCGGTGGGAGGAGAATTACAACTGGCTGCCGAGTGTCGGCATCCGCTATCATCTCGGCACCGACGGCTTGAGCACGATCTTCCTTCTGCTCACGACATTATCGAGCGTGATCGCCCTCGTCGCCTCATGGACGAGTATCAGGACGAACATCCGTGCCTATTACGTCACCTTCCTGATCCTCGAAACCGGCATGCTCGGCGTCTTCATGACCTTCGATCTCTTCCTCTTCTATGTCTTCTGGGAACTGGTGCTGATCCCGATGGCGCTGATTATCGGTGTCTGGGGCAGCGCGAACCGGGTCTACGCGGCGATCAAATTCTTCCTTTTTACCCTCGCCGGTAGCCTTTTGATGCTCGTCGCCATCGTCGCGATGTACACGGAATATTTCAACCGCACCGGGACACGGACCTTGGACCTGAATACACTGATCGCCATTCCCGGCGGTTGGTCGCATACCTTCCAACTCTGGACTTTCGCCGCCTTCTTTATCTCGTTCGCGATCAAGGTGCCGATGTTTCCGGTCCATACCTGGCTGCCGGACGCGCACGTCGAATCGCCGACAGCGGGCAGTGTCATTCTCGCCGCTGTGCTGCTCAAACTGGGCGGTTACGGGATGATCCGCTTTTGTCTCGCGCTCTTCCCGGACGCCTCGCGCACCTTCGCGACGCCGATCCTCATTCTCTCCGTGATTGCGATCATCTACGGCGCGCTCGTCGCGATGGTGCAGCCGGACATGAAAAAGTTGGTCGCCTACTCGTCCGTGACGCACATGGGGTTCGTGACGCTCGGCATCTTTTCCTTCAACCCGCAGGGATTCCAGGGCGCGGTGATCACGATGTTCAGCCACGGGTTAGTGACGGGAGGCCTCTTCCTCTGCGTCGGGGTCCTCTATGAGCGGGCGCACACGCGGCAAATCAGCGCCTTCGGCGGGATCGCGAACCGGATGCCGACCTATGCGTCGGTCTTTATGGTCTTCATGCTCGCCGCGCTCGGCTTGCCGGGCCTCAGTGGATTTATCGGCGAGTATCTCAGCACGATCGGCTCTTTTCGGCTCGCCAACAAGACGTATGCGGTGATTACGATGTTTGTCGTCGTCCTGGCGGCGGTGTACATGATGTGGTTGTACAAGCGTGTGATCTTCGGAGAAGCCCGCGAGGAGCATAACGGCTTTCCGGATCTCACGCGGATCGAGGCGTCAACCCTCGTTCCGCTGGTGCTGGCGGCATTCTATGTCGGTATCTATCCCGTGCCGTTGATGAAATTGCTCAAGCCGGTGATCGGCGCGCTTCTGGCGCCGATTGTCGGGAGCGGGACTGCGGCGGCGGCGGCAGACTCTATTCCCTAAAGAGAGGATTATCCCCCGATGCCGGATGTCTCGTTTCCCAGCATCCACTATGTGACCGTTGTGCCGCACCTGATCGTCACCGGCCTCGCGGTCGTGCTGCTGCTGATGGACGCAGTCTCGCGCCGCAGCCGCGCGGTGCGCGTCGGCCAACTCGCGTCGCTCATTTCGGTGATCGGCTACGGCGCCGCGCTCATCAGCCTGCTCTTCACCTATACCCATCGCCAGACAACGGGCGGCGGCTCGATCCGCTACGATTACATGGCGATCTTTTTCCTGATCGTCATGCTCAGTACCGCGCTGCTGACCGTCCTTGTCTCGGCAAATTTCGTCCAACTCCAGAGCATGTCGCTACTGGAATATCTCGTCATCCTCTCGTTCTCGGTGCTCGGCATGATGGTGGTGGCGATCGCGGGAGACCTCATCATGGTCTTTATCGGGATCGAACTGACCTCCATCGCGGTCTACGTCCTGACTGGCTTCTCCCGCCAGAGCCGGATTTCGCACGAGGGCGCCTTGAAGTATTTCCTGCTCGGCTCCTTCGCGACCGGCATTCTCATCTATGGTATGGCGTGGACCTTCGGTATCACCGGCTCGATCAATCTCGATGTCATTGCGACGGCGGGCGCGAAGATCCCCACCGGCAATCCGTCACTCCTGCTGGCGTTGCTCCTGCTCGTCGTCGGTCTCGGTTTCAAGATCGCCGCCGTGCCCTTCCATATGTGGACGCCGGACGCCTATCACGGCGCGCCGACACCGGTGACGGCGTTTATGTCCGTCGGGCCGAAAGCGGCAGGCTTCGCCGGCATGTTGCGCGTGCTCGTCAATGGCTGGACACCGGCGGCCAATCAGTGGGTACCGCTCGTGATCGTGCTTGCCGTCATCACGATGACTTTCGGTAATATCGTCGCGGTCGCACAGAATAATGTGAAGCGGATGCTCGCCTATTCCAGCATCGCGCATACCGGCTATATGCTCGTCGGGCTGGCCTCCTATCAGGTCGGCGTGAACAAAGCGGACGCGAACGGCCAGGCAATCGGCGCGCTCCTGTTCTACACCTTCGCGTACGCCTTCACGAATATCGGCGCTTTCTCGATCCTGACGTGGATGCAGGCACGCGGGCGGGGGACGAACATCGAGTCGTTCCGTGGCCTCGCCTCGACCGCGCCGGGCGCGGCGATTGCGATGACGCTCTTTATGGCCTCGCTGATGGGCGTGCCGCCCCTGCTCGGGTTCTTCGCGAAGTATTACATCATCGTCGCGGCGATCAATGCGAACCTGACGTGGCTCGCTGTCGTCGTCGCATTGAACTCCGCCGTCTCCGCGTACTTCTACCTCCGTGTCGTGGCGGTCATGTACTTCCGCGAGCCGGATCGGCAGATCGTACCCCAGCGCACGCCGTGGCTTGGCCTGGGCCTCGCCGTTTCGTCGTTTGGTACCGTCCTCTTTGGCGTCTTCTCTGGCCCCGTCTTCGACCTGGCCCGGAAGGTGCTGCTCGGATAGCGCCAGGAACCGCATGAGAAAAGAGCGCCGCCCTCTTTCGGGCGGCGCTTCTTTCTCGTGTGGTTGTCTTTCGCCCATCTGCCACCGATTTCGTCGCTTAATCCACGTATTCTCCGATGATTCTCACCCATATCGAGTAAAACGCTTGACAAAGTACGGGCAAGTGGTATACTGCACCTATATAAAGATGCGGGAAGATTGATAGAACCCGCCAGTGGCCCACAGAAAGGGAGTATGGTAATGAACAAGAACAGATTCGGCAAATGGATGAAAAACCTCGTGGCGGACGGGTCGTTCAATGACTACTACGGCCGCATCCTCCGCAGCGGCGGCGAAGGCCTGCCAAGCGCGGCGGAAGCCCGCAAGGATCTCGAGCGCACGCGTCGGGCAACGGACCTGCACTTTCCGCTCTAACCCGCACACAACGCACACTTCTGCGGGAGCAGTGATAGGACTGCCCCCGCATTTTTGTGTCTGGTTGCGATAAGCGGTTCATAGAGCGGGTTTCAGCCTGCTCTATGAACCGCTTAATGAGGCTACGCGAGGAAGCCCGATGCGCCGCGCGGGTCCGGCACGAGCATCCGGGGCTGCTGCGTATACGTCTCCATGTCACCCGTTTGATAGATGAACGTCGCGCCCGGCCGGTTCGTCGCGGCAGCGGGGCGGCCGTCGCGGTCGAGGGCGACGATGTTCATGCCCGCCGCATAGGGATCATCGAGCGACTGGAGATCCACCATCGCCTCTGCCAGCGCCGCCTCGATGCGCATGCCCATCTTCATGTAGAGCACGACGCTACGCGCGGTGGCGCAGCGGATCGCCATTTCGCCGCGCCCCGTACAGGCGGCGGCGCCATAGCGATTATCGGCGTAATTGCCTGCCGCGATGATCGGGCTATCACCGAGCCGGCCGGGGTATTTCCACTGCCAACCGCTCGTGCTCACGCCCGTCGCGATGTCGCCATTGCGGTCACGCGCGATGAAGTTCACGGTACCGGTGTTCTTCTCCGGGTTGACCATCCGATGCACCCACTCGCGCACTTTCGCCTGAAAGCGGACGCTGCCGACCTGTTCGGGCGGGAAGACTTCCTCCAGCCAGGCGCGCCATTGTTGATGGGTCTCCTCGGTCATCAGATCGCGCTTTTCCATGCCCATCTCCGCCGCGAACCGTTCCGCACCGGGGCCGACGATCATGACGTGCGGTAGTTCCTCCATCACCATCCGCGCGAGCGTAATCACATGCTCGTAGTTGTGGACGGCCCCCACCGCACCGGCGGCGAGCGTCTTACCATCCATGATCGAGGCGTCGAGTTCAACGTCGCCAAGCAGATTGGGCAGGCCGGCATAGCCGACGCTGTGGTCATCCGGGTTCGATTCGACGGGCAAAATTCCCGCCTCAACGGCATCAACCGCCGAACCGCCCCGGCGCAACACCTCGATCGCATCGCCGATGCCGACGTTGCCATTACTGCTTGCCACCACGATGATGTCGCTCACGCTTCCCTTCCTTCACTCGTCTCTCATACGGGTCGCCGCTCCGCGTGGCATTGTACTACGCGGCGCACCGCACGCACCCGGTTGCCAACTCCAGGGTTTCGCGGTACAACCCGCCCGGCACGCCATGTATGGCGACGCGCGGCGAATCGTCGGAGAGTATCCATGTGGTGCATCGTCCTGAGCGTATCTGGGGATATGACGTAATGGGTGGGCGATTCAAGCAACGAATCCTGCGGCGTGAGGCGTTGCCGTCATGACGATCGGCGTCGTACTCGTCGCGGCCGGAAGCGGCGCGCGCATGGGCGGGATGGACAAGGGCGCGCTGGAAATCAATGGCCAATCGGCGCTCAGTTATTCTCTCCGCGCCTTTGCGCCCGTCGCACAGTCAATAGTGATTGTCGTCGCGGCGGATCGTGTCGCCGCTTGGAACGCGATTCGCGCCGACGAAGCGTGGCCTGCGCCCACCGAGATTATCCCCGGTGGCGTCGTGCGACAGGAGTCGGTACGGATCGGCGTCGCCGCGCTCGGCGCTCGCGGCGGATGCGAGATCGTCGTGATTCACGACGGGGCGCGCCCGCTCGTCACGACGGCGATGATCCGCGCATGCGTCGCGGGGGCGGCACGCGTGGGCGCGGCGATTCTCGCTGTGCCGGTTACGGATACGATCAAACAGGTACGCGACGGTCGGATTATTGCCACGCCGGACCGCGCGTCATTATGGGCCGCGCAGACGCCGCAAGCATTCCAGTGGCAATTGCTGCATGATGCGTTCGACTGGTCTGACCAACTCGGCGCCGCACCGACGACCGACGAGGCGGGCCTCATCGAGGCATACGGCCATCCGGTCGCGGTCGTCTGCGGCGACCGCACGAATATCAAAATCACGGAACCGGATGACCTCATTGTCGCGCGCGCGTTACTGAGTGCAAGAATGGGGCAGAACAGTGCGTGAGCCTTCATTTCGAGTTGGGATCGGCTACGATGTCCACCGCCTCGGACCCGACCGTCCGCTGATTCTTGGTGGCGTGCGCATCCCGTTTACAATGGGCTTGCTCGGACATTCCGATGCCGATGTCTTGCTCCACGCGATCACGGACGCGCTACTCGGCGCGGCTGCGTTAGGAGACATCGGCGCTTACTTCCCACCGTCCGACAGCGCGTGGAAAGACGCGGACAGCCGCCATCTCTTGCGTGTTGCCGTCGGCCATCTCCACACGGCGGGCTGGTCCACGATCAATATTGACGCGACAGTGGTCTGCGAAGCGCCAAAACTGCTGCCGCATGTCGCCGCGATGCGCGAGAGCATCGCGGCAACGGTCGGCATCGGCATCGCGTGTGTGAGCGTCAAAGGCAAGACGAGTGAGGGGCTTGGTTTCACGGGCCGGGGCGAGGGAATCGCGGCGCACGTCGTCGCACTGATCCAGCGGCATATAGAGGAGGCATCACCATCATGCGCGCGCTCATCCAACGAGTAGAGAGCAGCGAGGTGCGCGTCGGTGATGACGTGATCGGGGCGATTGGCCCCGGCATGACGGTGCTGCTTGGCGTTGGCGACACCGACACCGCCGACGATGCGCTCCTGATCGCGCGGAAGATCGCGACGTTGCGTATTTTTGAGGACGACGCGGGCAAGATCAACCGCTCGATCCACGAAGTCGACGGCGAGATCCTACTTATCTCTCAGTTCACGCTCTATGCCGATTGCCGCAAGGGGCGACGCCCAAGTTTCGTCCACGCGGCGCTGCCCGCCATCGCCGAACCCCTTGTGACGCAGGTCATTACCGCACTGCGGGCGGACGGTCTGCATGTTGAGACGGGGCGGTTCGGCGCCGAGATGCGCGTCACCATCGTCAATGTCGGCCCGTTAACGATCTGGCTCGATTCGACCGATCTCACATCCGGCACGTCTCTATCCTAACGGGATGCGCCTCCCATGATAGACTGTCGCGGAGGCGCAGACATCTGAGAATACGCGGTTTGGTGCTCTTTGACGACCGTGACGGAACGAAGCCACCGGAAATCCGATCTGTCGGGGAGGCAATTGTGACGCCAAACGCTGCCGATGGAGCATCTGCCACACCAACCATTCAGTCAGGCGGCATGACGCCGCAACGGCTGATTGTGACGGTAGACTCGCTTCAAGCGACGCTTTCCCTCATTGCACCGACCGAAGGCGACGCGCGTTTCATCGCGGCAAGTCCCGCGATCGCGGATGAGCCGCAGCGAGGCATTCCCGGAGCGATCGCCCGGCTCGCGGCGCAGTGTGGATTCGCTCTCGCGCGCGAGACGATCAGCGCACTCGTCGTCTCGGGACCACCCGTTGCGGTGCAGGTCGTCGGCGAGCGTGATGCGGCCGACGTTGCCGCCCTCGCCATCGCGGAGCGGTTCGGTGTCGCGCGGATCGTCGCGGAGCCAGTGACACCGCCGCGCAATCCGGCGCGCGACCGGTCGTGGTACCGGTCCGTGACCGATGCATGGCGCGATGGGCGGATCGAGGCGCTCCTTGTCATCGTGCCACCCGGCGTCCTGCCTCTCTGGGCGGCGCAACTTCTCACCGCGCTGGGCGAGGCGCCCACGGACGGGCGCGCGTGCATGCTGGCGCTCGTATCCGATACCGAGATTGCCGACATCGTACCAGCCGACGCGATCGTTCTTCCGCGCGACGAGCACTCGGCATCGCATCTTGCCGGCGCCTTGAATCGTTTCCGCACTGCACGGTTACTTCATCGGAATCCCCCGGATGTGCCGATCCTCTCACGGCCGGAAGCGCTGGCAGTGGCGCTCCGTATCGCCAGTTCGGTGGGTGCGAGACCCTGCGTCTACCTCGATGTCGCGGATGGCACGACCATCGTGGTTGCGGACGAACACGGTGTAGCCGTCCATCACGATCCGGCGATTGATTACGCGCGCGGCGCGGTCCGACTGCTACAACGCAGTGAATCCTCGCAGATTACTCGTTGGATCCCTTTCACTGTCACCACGAGTTTCCTGCGCACCTGGGCATTGCGCCGCATATCCGGGCCGATGGCCATGCTCACAGATGAAGAAGATCGCGCGATTGCGACCGGATTCGTCCATGCCGCGCTCTCGATGGCGCTGGAAAATATCGCATTGCCGATCCCGGATGGGGCAATGTGGGTGCTTGGCCCCGCAATCGCGCGATTGGGATCGCACGCGGCGGCATTGCGGATGGTCGCCAACCTGATGCCGACCGCGCGCGTTGCCATTGTGACCGGCGATGACGATGATCTCATTCCCCTGATCGGCGCTCTCGCGATCGCGCATCCCACTGACGCGTCGAGCCTCGTTACACACGATGCCCTCGTGCCGATCGGATCGGTCGTGCGGGCGTCGCCGCCCGGCAGACGCGCGCGCGGCATGCGATCGGCAACGCTCACGAACAATGATCGCACCGTGACCACCGACGTGGCGCCCGACAGGTTGACGCCCATTCCGTGGCGAGGAGCAGCGACACTGCGTCTGACGGACGATGGATCGCCCGATGACCGGATCAGCGTTCATGGGGGGCCGGGTGGCATCCTCGTCGATACGCGTCGTCGCCCACTTCCCGCCATCACGCCAAACGCGTCCCGTCCGAACGTCAGCGGTCGTCTGCGGCCTGCCGCAGCGACGAATGGCGCTTCAAACCCGTAAAGAGGATCGGAGGCCAGGTCGTGCGACGCGACATACTGGATACACACTATACGCTCAGAAAAGACGATACGCCGCTTGTTCAGTGCGGCGATACCGTTGCTGCCGGAGCGGTAATCGCAGTCGGCTCCGGCCCCCCGGCGATTCTTGCCTATGCAGCGACCCTCCGCCTCTCTGAAGAGGCCGCACGCGAAGCAATCGCCCGGTTCGATGACACTCCCTGCACGGCAGGAGACTCCCTGGGCACGCACCGGGTTGGTCTAACAACACGGAAAATACGCGCGCCCGCCAGTGGCTTGGTGCGCGGCATCCCGCAGAGCGGTGCGCTCGCCATTCGCGATGCGCGCGCCGAATTCCCGCATCACGCGCGGTATGGCGGCTGCGTGCATAACGTCAGCCGCCGAGAAATTACCATCAGGTCGGCGATCGCGCGATGCGGATATGCCTGTGCCGATGGCAGACGCACCATCGGTTCACTCTCTACCGAGCCAGCGCTGCTCGGCGGCGCCGTCACCGAGAAAGCGTTGCCGCAGTCTTCGTCGGCGTCGAGCATCGTTGTCGCGCATATCGCGGATACCGCGCATCTGAGGGCGGTGATCCAATCGTTTCATGGCACACTCATCGTCGGCAGCATGGCGGAATCCGTCGCGTGGGCGCTGCTGGACCGTTCGCAGACATCGGCATCGGGCCATGCAAACGATGCAGGCATCATCGTTCTGTACGGCGTCGGGGACGTTCAGCACGGCGCGCGCACCGTCGCGCCGCTCCGCCATTTTCCCGGCGCGCATCTGCTGTGCGACCGTTTCACGCAAACCTTAACGGTCATTCCGACGGACGGCGCCCTGCCGGAATTTGACGAGATTGAGGGGTCGTACGTACGCTAGTACGTATTGTATGATTGCGGCGTGCGGCGCATGATTCTCGCTTTGAACTGTGTTAGACTATCGTAGGACCGGGCTGACGGAAAGTGGGTAGTACGTGACGAGACGCGAGTGTGGCTCCTGCCGGTTCTTTGAGCAGAGTGATATCGGCGAGTCAGGCTGGTGCCGCAATCAACGCTGCCAGGGAATTGTTGGGATCGCACTCGTTCGGCGTCAGGAACTTGCGTGTCGTATTGGTTGGGATCAGGATTATTATGAATCGGCTGCGGGCGCAAACGATGTCTTGCCGGGGCAGAACCGGCCGACGCCGGATCCGGCACGGCAGCGTTCGGGCTATCAGGGGAAGCGGCCAGACGACATCATCGTCGGCGTTGAGCAACCTCGGCCGGTTACTGAGGAGCCATTGATGCCGGTTGTACGCTCGCGAACATCGAATGTCGGCGAGGCGCATCGTCGGGCGCTTGAACGCCGACAAATCGCCCAACAGTCCGGTGACGCGGTGCCGCAACGGCGGCTGGAGACGGTCGTCCCGCCGCCGGATGCATCCGGCGCATCGAGCGAGCGCGGCGATCATCGCCGCTCCTCACCCCGCACGACCGTCGTTGGAGATGAGGGCGTCAGTCGCCCGCGACTGGCTGATACGGGGTCGGCGCAATCCGGCGTTCAGCACGCGCCCCACTTGGCGGTAACGGCGAATCTTCCTCTCACGCCGCGGCAAGCCTATCGCGACGAACACGCCGCATCGCCCCCCCGCGCCGCGCCGCCAGGAACGCAAATACCGCCGTCCCCTCCTGACTATCAACAACCGTTGCCACCACGCCAGGCCGAGCATACGCCACCATCATTTAATGACGCGCCGGGACCACCGGCAAGTCACGGTGATGGGCAGATGCGGCCGCTGGAAGCCGAGTGGTACGCGGCGGAGCGGCAACGACAGCGGGGCAAACGTTGCGCGAACTGCCGTGATTTCCAGGCGGCGGAGAGTGGTGATCGCGGCTGGTGCAGAAATCATTTCGCCTTCCCGACTCCGCAACTCGTCGGCCCGAACGATCTGGCATGCCTTTCGTGCATCGGCACATGGTGGGCAGCCAATGACCAGTGGTGGTTAGCGAAAGCGGGATCGGCCCAGCAGATTGCCGCCACGCCGCTGGCGGATGCATTGCTCGAAGAGATGCATGAGGAGGAGAAACGGCAGACCGGGACGCGCCGCCCCGGTGCAGGCTAGCCTCGGATGAGATGATCGTTGTGCATCCTGCAATCTCCTCGATGGTGGCGGCCGTTTAGCCTGCCACCACAACTTTCTTCCCTGTTTGTCCGCAGGTATATTCGTATATTCGCCAGGCGACGTGACAAACGCGCCCGTCGTGCGTATACTGCGGTCGCATCATACGGATGGTGCATGAGGGGGAAAGAGAGGCCGCGCGTGGTTCACGGTGAGCGCGGCCTGGGAAGGATTCACCGTCAGTGATGCAAAGCCCGTGGGAGCACGGGGGTCCGATTCAGCCGCCGACCTTTGGAGCCATCCTGCGCGACGCGCGGCTTGGCCTGGGCCGCAGTCTTCAGGACGCTGAACGACAGACCCGGATTCTGGCCCGGCATTTATCGGCGCTTGAATCAGGTGACTTTCATCTGCTGCCTGCGGGAATTTACGCACGCGGGTTTGTCTATAATTACGCCAACTGGCTGCAACTCAATCCGCAGGAAATGGTCCGGTTGTTCAATGAGGCGCGCGGCGAACCGGAAGTGGTCTATCGGCCGCAACCGATTGGGCAGCAAGTCAATACATCCGGCCCCTTCTCACCCAATTTTGTCGTCATTATCTTTGTTACACTCGTTTTGAGTTTTGTGGCTGCGTGGGGCTACAGCCTGCTCGTGAAGACACCGCCCAAAAAGCCAATCATTGATGTCCCGACGGTCGTGGCCACGCCGACGGCCCTTACGGGCGCTGCGGCGCTGATCGGTACGGTGGCACTCACACCAAATACAGGGACCGGCACAAGTACGATCCGGATCCAAACCCCGTCGGGTACAGCGCCAGGAACAACCGTTCCCGCTGCGGGGACCAGCACCTCCGCGACCGGAACGGCCAGCGCGACCGTATCCGCTACCGCCGCGACGAGCCTCAAAGTGACGATGACGTCAAGCGTCAAGGCATGGGTGGAGATCTATGCCGATGGCGATACGAACGCGAAGACGATTGGGTACATCAATCCCGGCGAAACACGCGCGATTGACGCGAAGCAGACGGTCACGATCTATTGCGGCAAACCCGACAACGTGACGTATAGCGTCAATGGCGTGGACAAAGGGACACTCCCCAAAGAGGCTCTGCAAACACAAGGATTCACGATCAAACTCTGAGCGAAGCACGGAATTTGATCGCGTGAGCGCGCGGCCTTCAGCGGATGGCGCTACTCCACCTCGAAAATCGCCTCGATTTCGACCGGAATGCCATTCGGCAGCGCGCCCATCCCAACCGCCGAGCGGGCATGCCGCCCCGCATCGCCGAACACGGCGAGAAACAAGTCCGAGCACCCGTTGATGACACGCGGTTGCTGCCCAAAATCGGGCGCACTATTCACCATTCCGAGCAGTTTGACGACGCGCCGGATACGGTCGAGCGACCCCAGGGTATCTTTCGCTGCCGCGAGCAAATTCAGGCCGACGTACCGCGCCGCCTCCACCGCTTGTTCAATGGTAACGTCAGCGCCGACTTTCCCCTTCGGAGAGGTATAGCCGGGTTGATCTGGCCCGTTGCCGGACAAAAAGAGCAGATTGCCGACGACAACCCCCTTCACATAGGAGCCGACGGGGGGTGAGACCGGCGGCAGTTGATAGCCCAGGTTGGCCAGCCGTTGCTCCACCGTTGGTTCATTCATGACTTTCTCCTCCGACAATTAATCGTAGTCTTCGATCCGATTGTTCCTCTTGCGGCCACCCAGCAAGAGATAGGCGTAGAGTAGCACGCCGGTTGTCAGGCCAATGAGCAATTTCAGGCCACCGGGAAGCGCCGAGGGCGACACAAACCCCTCCAATGTGCCCGCAACCACCAGCAGTGGGGCGCATCCGCACGCGAGTAATGCCGCGCTCCTGCCTGCACGCGCAACTGATGCACGCCGCGACCACAGACCGGGGCGCATGATACCCCGCGCCACGTGCAAGCCCGCACCGCCGCTGATGAAAATCACCGAGAGTTCCAGGAAGCCGTGCGCCGCGACGAACGACCAGAGCGCGCCGTGGATGCCGTATACCTGCGTTAGCCCCGCGATCGAACCGATCTGCAATCCGTTCTGGAGCAACACAAGCACGGTTGGGATGCCCAACAACACGCCGCCCGCAAAGCAGAGTAGTGTGACACGGATATTGTTCGTCATGATGAACGACGACACGAATGGTCGCTCGGCAGGTGGCGTATCGAACCAGGTCCGCCCCTGTTTAATCGTCTCAATAACGCCGCTTCCTCCCGGCACAAACGATTCTGCCAGCGAGGGACGGACAAACGTCGCAATGTAGGCAAGGATGAAGCCACTAAGCACGGTCACGAACGCCGCGAGCGTGTAGCGAAAGGTCTCACGAAAAAGGCGCGGGAACGTGACGCGATAGAATTCCCACACCGCCCGCGCACCATGCGGTCGCCGCTGATAGAGGCGCCGGTGGGAGCGCGCGACGAGATCGTTTAAGTAGCGTGTCACCGGTTCGGTGGGGCAGTCGCGGCGGGCGAGCGCGAGATTGGCGCTCGCTTCGCGATACCGCCAGCCAAGTTCCTCGGTGCGTTCCGCACTCTCCGCACCGGCGCGACCCGTCAGGAGCGTCTCAAGTCGCGCCCACTCGTCCCGATGCCGCGCGATCAACCAGTCAGCCACAGCGCCTCCTCACCGTTCATGCATGCTAACGGTTCGTTGCGGTGTCGGCAAGCGCAAGCGATGGTCAGTGGCTGTAGGCGGCGCCCATGTCACTGACCATCGTTCTACACCGTGACCGGGGCGCGCTCGCACGCATGGACGCGCATGCGGACGCCATAGCGCGGCCTGCTAATGACGCCAAAGAGTGCGACATCCTGATCGGGCGCCAGTTCGAGCGTGTACCGGCGCAGGATTTCCGCGATCATCGCCTTGATCTCGACTTTGGCGAAGTTGATGCCAATGCAGATGCGCGGCCCGCCGCCGAAGCCGACGAGCGCGTACGGCGTCTTCTTCTGCTCCTCGCGCGGCGGGGCGAAGCGATCCGGGTCGAAGGTCATTGGCGCGGCAAAGACGCTGGGGATGAGGTGCGAGGCGGCGATGGCGTAGAAAACGTGCGATCCGGCCGGGACGTGGTAGTCGTGGAAGTCGAAATCCTCCACGACGCCGCGCGGCCCATACGAGACCGGCGGATAGAGGCGCTCCGCTTCCATCAGGCCGTTTTCCAACACCTTCATCCGCTGAATCGCATCGAGCGTCGGGGTCGTTCCGGCCGGGACGAGCGCGGCCTGCTCCTCCTGGACGCGCCGGAGATAGTCGGGGTGCTGCGCGAGCAGAGAGAGGAGCCACGCGCTCATGCTCGTCGAGGTCTCGTGCCCGGCAACGAGGAGGATGTTCGTGTGCGCGATCAATTGCTCGTCGCTGAGGGCGTTGCCCGCTGGGTCTCGCGCCTGGACGAGCATGCCGAGCACATCATCCGTCGGGTGCTGGCGACGCTCGGCAATCTTTGGTCGCAGAAGGCCATAGAGTTCGCCCTTCAGTCGCGCCTGCTCGGCGTAGAACGCATCCCAGTCCTTCATCTGCGGACCAAGGCGGAGCATCGCCAGATAGAGGTCGCGGAACTGATCCACCTCCGGCCCCGGCTTCAGGCCGGCCAGCGCTTCGGCGGCGACATCGAAGGTGATCTTCCGCGCCTCCTCATAGACATCTACTTCGCCCCGCTCCGCCCAATCGGCGATCCGCTCGCCGATGATGCGCTGCATGATCGGCAGGTAGCGGTCCATGTAGGTGATCGCGAAGGCGGGGTTCATCATCTTGCGGTGTGCGTCGTGCTCCGCGCCGTCCATCGAGAGCAGGCCGTTGCCGAAGGCATCCTCAACGCCGAAGATCTTCGTCCAGCCGATGTAATTGGAGAACTTCAGCCGGTTCGAGAGCAGCACGAAGCGGTTTGCCTCCGGCCCGACAAGAAAAATGGCGTTGTGGCCGTTCTGGTCGGAGCGGAAGATCGGCCCGTGCCGCTCGTACATCTCCGCCAGAAACGGGCCGATGCGCTGAAGATAATCCTCGGGTATCTGGATCAGCGGAATTGCTTCCCACGAACGGAGATCGGTCATTACTGGATTCCCCTTTCCGCATCTTCACCCATGCACGTCAGTACCGCAAAAGAAATGAGTGGCACTCATGTATTACCCATTGTACGCCGCGAGAAATTCTCCGAACCCGCCATCCGAACCGTTTCAATCCTGGCTGTTCGGAGGATTACTCGATATACAGGGCACGGCTGAACATCCGCACCATGAGGTCAATATACGTCCGCTCATGCTCCACATGGCCGCCAACAATGCAATCCTCCATCGCCTGATTGACGGTGCCGAAGATTAGCCGCGTCATCACCGGAATATCCACGCTGCGGGGAATCAATCCCGTCTCCTGTTGACCGCGCAGGAAGCCGTCCAGTCCCGCGATTGCCTCCGCATCCGCTTCCGCCGACGTGCAAATGACGCCGGGTTGGGCGGGGTCGTGGAAATCCACATTGAGAGCGAAGGCGCGCATCAAATCCTCGTGCTCGTGCGCCGCCTCGAACGCCCCTTCGAGCATCACACGGATCAACGCGGCCCCCTGCAACCCCGGCACGGCCCGTGAAAACGCCCGCTCCATCGTCATCCGTTGCGCCTGCTCGGCGAGCGCCTTGACGATTGCGCCTTTCGAGGAGAAGTAATTGTAGATCGTTCCCTCGGAGATGCCCGCGCGCCGGGCGATCTGCGCCGTCGTCGTCCGCTCGTATCCCTGCTCCGCAATGAGATGCTGCATTGCCGTGAGAATCTGCTCGCGCCGCACCGCCTCCGTCTGCACCCGCCGCGCTGACCCATTTGCCGCTGTAACGATCACGCGTCATCCTTCCCCTCTCTCAGCCACGACTGAGTGATGCTCATTTTATTGGGTGCGATGCGGCATGTCAAGATAGATCACTGAGATTCATGTTTCGGATTTCCTGGTGGAGGCTGGAAGCCTGCCTCCGCTAAACTCGCGGTGCGAATACTCGGCGAAGAGCCGTTGTGCGTCACGTAGTATACTGTTGGCTGTGCTGCTCCTGTTTCAGACAAAGGAACTCGCCGATGCGCGACGATTCGTCCCGCCCCCGACCGGATTTCGATATTGACCCGCGCCAGCGGCAGGCATTCGAGCGCATCCGCCGTCGCACGCGCCTCTCGCAGGCGGGCGTCTGTTGCTGGGTCTTCGCCTCCACGTTTGTCATTGTGCCGCTGATCTTTCGCCACTCACCGCTCTGGATTATCGCCATCGCCACCGGCATCATCGGCGGGATTATCGGCTACTTTCTACCGGTGAACGTCCCAATGCCCTATCAACCCCCGCGCGATTCCGACCAGCCGTACGGCGTCTACGACCCACGCGGCCCCCACGGCCCGCCATCGTAACGAAGGACTGAGGATTACGCGACGGCAGTGGGCAGACGGACCTTCTGTCTATTGTCCACTCTTTCCGGTCTACTGCCCGCTCGTTTGACGCCTGCTGATGCGCGGGCTACGATGCCGTGGCACTCCCCATGCATTTCAGGAATCGGGGTGCGTTCGATCCGCCTGATTTTCCATCACCCAACCGTTTTGTTGGAGAGAAAGCGACTACTATTCATGGCACGATCCGATCCGACCGCGACGAGCGCCCCAGCGAAGAGCAATGGGAATGGCGCGCGTCCGTTTGACAAGAAACTCCTCCTCGCCTCTGCGGCGGCAGCGGGCGCGCTGGCCGTCTGGGCGAACACCAAGGGGCGCGAGTATGCGCGCACCGGCGAAACGCCCTCTCTGATCAATTGGGATCGCGCCCGCACCGTCGCGCTGGCGATGAACCGCGCCGGCGATGTGGAGACCTTCCCGGCCAGCCTCACGGCGTATTACCGCGATCTCGTCGGGCGCTGCGTGCCGCTGATCGCCGAATACACCGGCACAACACTGCCA
>JALYUS010000339.1 GCA_030853625.1 Chloroflexota bacterium | reverse complement strand
TCGCCTTCCACATATTGGCGACGGTCTGGATGGCCATCTTGTTGGCGGGGTTCGTGATGTCCGGCACGCCCTTTTCGTCGTTGATCCGCCCGCCGTACGCCCACAGGATCGTGCAGAGGTTGTTAACATGGTCGCCCTCATGGCCGAGTGACATCGCGTAGATGTAGTTTTTCGGCAGTTGCTGAATCGAAGGGCCGAGTGAGATCAGTTGGTCGTACGAATCGAAGAACTTGCCGCCCGTCTTCGGGCCAATCAGATCCGTCCGCCAGTGCGCGGGCCAGACATCAATCGCATAGGGCGACGCGATGATGGTGCCGTCAGGGGCGGTCAGTGAACTGATGCCGATCGGGAACATGCCGCCGGCCATCGCCTTGAATTTATTGACGGTCGCTCCCAGGTCGCCCATCTCGCCCTGGGTATACCAATAGGTCATATTGTTGTTGTCGAGTTCGGGTGGCTGCCCCGCCGCCACCGCTGCAGCCTCTTTTTGGAGGATGATCGGTGAGCCGGGGATGGACTGCCACTGGACAGTGACGCCATTCTGCTTGCCCCAGTCAACGAAGGTATTCCCGACTGCCTCATCTGTGACCGTGTTCCAGTTAGCTGAGAACCAGACATTGAACTTGCCCGAGACGATGGTGAGGTCCGGCGCCGCCGTTCCCGCCGCCGCCGCAGTCGTCGGCGCGCCCGTCGCCGGGCTTGCAGCCGGTGCGGTCGTGGCCGCTGGAGCAGTCGTGCCTGCCGGTTTCGGTGCGGTCGTCGCGCCGCCGCCGGTCTCGCCCGTGCCGCTCCCGCAGGCAGCGAGCAACGCGGCTCCCGCCAGTGTCGTCGCGCCCGTCAGGAACTGCCGTCGCGAAAAAGGTACCGCCCGGCGTTGATGGTCCATGATCTCACCCCTCCTGTCTACCGCGAAACGGACATCTGCATCATCCACGGTGGTATCTGGTTACTCTCCCAGGGATATGCGCGAATCCGACCCTCTCATTAGGGCGATATGCCGACAACACGACGCGCTGGAACTCAGGCTGGATACTCGATGTGCTGAGTCTAGCACGAGGCCGGGATTTGTCAATCCGAAATCAACCTCTTCGTCCGACACGGTACATCTATGACAAGAGGGAGGCTGAGGCGCTTCACGGCGGACAATGCCTGGATCAAATTCACGCATCTCTATCCGTCCGGGATTGACAAATCGCTAGTCCGCCGCCCGCGCGCCTTTGGAGATAATTGGCGTATCGCGACGAACCTCGTAGATGTCGCGGATCTGCTCGAAACGCTGGAGGATACGGCTCAACGATTCAACCCCCGCCACTTCGACCGTCAGGCGCATTGTCACAGTGCGGTCGGGGTGCGTCTGGCTATTGATTGAGAGCAGGTTGATCTTCTCGTCCGCCGCGACGCTGGAGACATCGCGCATCAGGCCGACACGATCCCACGCCTCCATGCGGACGCCGACCGGGTACGCCTGCGTCCGCGTCGCGCCCCCCCACGAAACGGGCACGAGCCGTTCCTGCTCCGGTTCTTTGATGACGTTCGGGCAGTCGGTGCGATGGACGGTGATGCCCTTGCCGCGCGTCACGTAGCCGATGATCTGGTCGCCCGGCACGGGCTTGCAGCAGGTCGCGAGCCGGGTCAGCAAGTCCCCGACACCCATCACCTCGATACCGGACGTAGCGCTCGCGGGGCGCGGGGCGGCCTCCGTCGGCGGCAACGCGATTACTTGCTCGACCGGGTTGAGTGCGGCGACCTGCTGCGCGATCTGTTGCGTTGAAACCGCACCGTATCCAATAGCGGCGAGGAAGTCGTCGAGCCGGTTGTAGCGCGTGAACTGCTTGGCGATCTCCTCCAGTTTGATCTCGACGCCCAGTCGTTTCAGTTCCTTCTCCAGCATATCCCGGCCCTGAGCGATGTTCTGATCGCGCTGCTGGCGGCGGAACCACTGGCGAATCTTCTCGCGCGCCTGCGCGGTATGGACGTAGCCGGAGGAGGCAAGCAGCCAGTCCCGGCTCGGCCCGACCTTCGCGCGGGAGGTCATGATCTTGATCATCTCCCCGTTGTGCAATTGGTAATCGAGCGGCACCAGCCGGTCATTGACGATCGCGCCGACGCAGGTGTGGCCGACATCGGAGTGAATGCGATAGGCGAAGTCCACCGGCGTCGAACCGGCCGGTAATTCGATGATGTCCCCGGCAGGCGTGAAGACATAGCGCATCTCCTGGAAGACATCGCTCTTCAGCGTCTCCACGAAGGCTTGCGCGTCCACGACCTCGTCGCGCCAATCCATCAGTTGCCGCAGCCACGCGACGCGCGCCTCGAGGCCGGCGTCCCGCTTGCCGCCCTCTTTGTAGCGCCAGTGCGAGGCGATGCCGTACTCGGCGGCGAGGTGCATTTCCTTCGTGCGGATCTGCACCTCGACGGGGCGCGCATCGAGGGCGCGGACGGCGGTATGGAGCGACTGGTACATGCTCTCCTTCGGGGAGGCGATGTAATCGTCGAACTCGCCGGGAATTGGCCGCCACATCGTGTGGATGATCCCCAGGGCGGCGTAGCAATCCTTCAGTTCCGGCACGATCACGCGGATGGCGATGGCGTCGTAGATCTCTTCGAGCGTCCGGCGCTTCTGATCCATCTTCCGCGCGATGGACCAGAGATGCTTGGCGCGGCCATAAACCTCGGCCTGAATACCCGCCGTGCCGAGCGCCTCTTTCAGCGTCTCGATTACCCGATTGATGTAGGCGGTACGGTTGCCACCCTGTGCTTCGAGCGAGGCATCAATGGCGCGATAGCGATCCGGTTCGAGCGCTCTAAAGGCGAGGTCTTCCAACTCGCTCTTGATCTGCCAGATACCGAGGCGGTTGGCGAGCGGTGCGTAGATCTCCATCGTCTCCTGCGCGGTCGCCAGTTGCTTATCGCGCGGCATCGAGCCGAGCGTGCGCATGTTGTGGAGGCGGTCGGCCAGTTTGATCAGCACGACGCGCACATCGTCCGCCATCGCGAGGAACATCTTCCGCAGGCTCTCCGCCCGCGCCACATCTTCGCGGTCGGAGAGCCACTCGATCCGCTTCAACTTCGTCACGCCATCCACCAGCCGAGCGACTTTCTCTCCAAACTCGGTGCGGATGTCATCGAGCGTAATCGTCGTATCCTCCGGCACGTCGTGGAGCAAGGAGGCCGCAATCGTCTCCGCGTCCATCTGCATCTCGGCGAGAATCGTCGCCACCGCAACGGGATGCGTGATGTATGCCTCGCCCGACTTCCGATCGACGCCCGCGTGCGCGTCCGTCGCGACGATATATGCCTGCGTTACGAGCGAGAGATCGGCGGCGCCCATGCCCGCGCTTTGCAACTGCTGTTCGAGCGGTTGGAAGAACGTCATATCGGTGGGTGGATGTACCGAAGAAACGGCGGTAGCGGTAGCCATCAGTGTGAATCACCTTTTTTCTGTCGCGTGCGGTGCGGAGGTCAGGCCGATTCCGTGCAGCCTTCCTGAAAAGTATACCACACAGCGAATCCGCCTCGTTCCTGCTATGATTATGATGAAATTGGATGACGAATGAGCGAGATGGATCGCCCACCACTCGGCGCTCGACATGCCTAAGGTACAATCAATGAAGATTGCGCGAGTGAAAAGGAACGAACGATATGCCGAGTCACTGGATTCTCGTCGGATCACCGGACAATTTCGCGAAGAGCCGCGCCCTCGGCTGGACGG
>JALYUS010000333.1 GCA_030853625.1 Chloroflexota bacterium | reverse complement strand
CTCCTGGATGGCGAGGCGCAACGCACGGTAGGGCGCGGTGGCGGACGCCATTTGCGTGCCGTCATGCGGGATTACCCCCTGCGATGCGAGCGTATGCAGAACCATACCGGGCAGTTGGCGCACTTCGAGCGCGAACCAGGCGGGCGCAATCGCAATGGTGTCGTGAAAGTCGAACGTGACCGCGCACGGACGGGTCATTACCCCATCAGCCCGGGGATGCCGAGACCACCGGTCAGGCCGCCCAGTTTGCCCTGCGCGGTCTCGTCCGCTTTGCTCATCGCGTCATTGACGGCGGCGACGATCATGTCTTCCAGCAGTTCGATGTCGTCCGGGTCAATCGCCTCCGGCTTAATCGTGATGCCGCGCATCTGCTTCAGCGCCGTGACCTGGACCGTAATGAGGCCACCGCCCGCCGCCCCCTCGACGAGCGTTTCGCCGAGTTCGTGCTGAATCTTCTCCATCTGGCGCTGCATTTCCTGGAGCATCTTCATGTTCGGTTGCATCGTATCGCTCGCTTTCTCGCGTCGTTCGCCTCTTGCCTCTTACCTCGACGCAGTATACACGCTCCGGTCAGCGGGTCGGTGCGGTCGGCCAGCGCGCGCCGCTTACATCCACCCATTTATGCTGCTCCTGCGAGCGCGGCACGGCGTCAAGCGCTTCCTGCACGCGCAATCCATCGGCGAAGGAGGGAGACGGGCTGGTTCCCGTGCGGATGCCGTGCGCCCACATGCGCGCGAGCCGGATAAAGGGAGGAATGAGCGCGTGACCAGCCGGGGCGTCATCAACTTCCGGGATGCCACTGCCAAGCAGCCGCGCGGGGATTGGGATCGGTTCGGGCGACGGATCGCCGCGTCGCGCGCCCCAGAGCGTGCCGTCTCGTGCGATGGTCAGCATGCCCTCCGACCCGAAAGCGCGGACCTCCTCGCCCGGCCCGTGCCACGCAGCGGCGGAGCAGGTGATGTTGCCGATCGCGCCGGAGGCGAAGCGCAGAAGCAATGCGAAGGTGTCCTCCGCATTGGTATGGAGGATGTCGCCGCTTCCGATACGGACGGTCGGTATGCTCACGGACGATACGCCGGCGACTTCATTGATGTCACCGAACCACCAGCGCAGGGTGTCAACGAAATGTGCGCCAAGCGCGCCAAGCATGCCGCCGCCCGCCTCCGCATCCACCAGCCAGTGCCACGCCTTGCCACGTACATCGGCGAGGAGGGGGCGCAAAAAGGAGAGATGCGCGAGCGATACCGCGCCGATAAAGCCCTCGTCCAACAATTCCTTCATCCGCGCCCGCGCGGGGACGAAGCGGAATTCGTGGGAGAGCATGGCGGTGATGTTGCTCATTTCCGCCATGCGCACCATTTCGCGCGCCTCGTTGGCGTTGCGGGCCATCGGTTTCTCGCAGAGCACATGCTTTCCGGCCGTGATCGCCGTGATCGCCGCCGGATGATGGTGGGCCGGTGGCGTCGCGATCGTCACGGCTTCGACATCGCGGCAGGCAATCAGATCGCGGTAGTTGGCGAAGGTGTTGCGAATGTCGTAGGCGTCCGCAATCGCTTCGACTTTCGCGCCATTGCGGCCACAGACCGCGACGATTTCGAAATCCGGGAGCGCCGCGAACGCCGGGAGATGCACTTGCGCGCCAAATCCCGTGCCAATCACGCCGACCCGAATACGCGATACCTCCATGAACCGTCCTTTCCGCGCCCGCCGATGCGGTTCGCCAGTATAGCAGCGCGGGCATGGCGATTGACACCATACCGATCCGGCGGGATGATTCTTGATGGGTGCGACGCTTCAGGAATGGGGCGTCGTTCCTCACGTCTCACGCCATCGGAAATGGAGCCACACGCATGGATACGCCCTCGCCTGCCCGATCAGGAGCGGCGCCCGTCGGCTTTCTTGTCGGCGTTTTTCTTGTACTCGGCGGTTTCGCGCTCGGCATCGTCGCGGACCGCACACTCTTCGGCGGCGTGAGCGGCGGGACGGGAACGACGGCCGCCGCAGCAGTCATCATCCCGACCGTACCGCCCGCACCGACGGACACCGTTGCCCCCGGTCGCCCGACCTCGACACCGCGACCGGTGGCGACG
Organism: Chloroflexota bacterium; assembly: GCA_030853625.1. Taxonomy (GTDB): domain Bacteria; phylum Chloroflexota; class Chloroflexia; order Thermomicrobiales; family JALYUS01; genus JALYUS01. Next base: position 1,246 of record JALYUS010000333.1, on the reverse strand, counting down.
CCTGTGCCATCGGTGACGCCGCGCCCGTCCGATCCGGCCATCAGCCTTGGTCCGGCGCAAAATACGACGCCGGACCAACTGCGCGCGCAGTTCGATACCTTCTGGAAAGCGTTCGATCTGCTTGAAAAGGGCTTTTACTATCGCCCGCTTGATGAGCAAAAACTTGTCTATGGCGCGCTCAAGGGGATGTTCAGCGCCACCGGCGATGACTACACCGTCTTCCTGCCCCCGGATGCCGCGAAGGAACGGAAGGCTTCGGACAACGGCCAGTTCGTCGGCATCGGCGTCTATGTTGATACCTCGAAGGACAATCTGCTCATCACAGCGCCGATTCCGGGTGGCCCCGCCGAAGCGGCCGGTATCAAGGCAGGCGATGTGATCGTCGCGATTGACGGCAAAGACGTTTCGACCCTCGCGAAGGCGGACCGCGCCACGGCGATCCAGGGTGCGGAAGGCACCCCGGTCCGTCTGACCATCAGCCGCGTCGGCACACCGGGAACGATTGATATTACCGTGATACGGAAGAAAATCACCGTGCCTGCCGTGACGCTGGACGTGCTGCCCAATGACATCGGCAAGATCACCATCACGTCGTTCAATGATTACACGAACAAGGAACTGGACGATGCGCTCACGCAAGTGAGCGACAAGCATTTGAAGGGGATCATTCTCGATCTCCGCAATAATGGTGGCGGCTACGTGGATGGCGCGCAGCATCTTCTTGGCCGGTTCCTGCCGAAGGACTCGGTCGCGATGCTCGAAGACCGGCGGCCACGGGCGGGAATCTAACGCCGATCCTCGTCAAGAACGACGGGCAGCAAATCCTCGATGTGCCGCTGGTCGTGCTCGTCAACGGCGGTACAGCGAGCGCGTCCGAGATCACGGCGGGGTCATTGCAGGATTACGGCCGCGCCACCCTCGTCGGCACGAAAACCTTCGGCAAAGGCTCTGAGCAGGAAGTTACCAGCCTGAGTGATGGTTCGAGCGTGCGCATCACCGTCGCGAACTGGTACACACCGAAAGAGCGCGTGATCCAGAAGGAGGGACTGACGCCGGATGATGTCGTCGAGCAACCCGCTACCGCGCCGAGCGCGAGCGATCCGCAACTCGACAAAGCGGTCGAGGCGCTGCGCGCGAAGATCACACCGTAGCATTGTTCGTGGTCGTGTAATCTGATGAACCTTGATAACGAAACTGGACAATGGTGGTGGCAGGCTTCCAGCCTACGTTTCAAACAGGCTGGAAG
>JALYUS010000301.1 GCA_030853625.1 Chloroflexota bacterium | reverse complement strand
CAGGGGGGTGATGAGCCGGTAGGCCGGGGAGCGACGTTGCTCGGTGGCGCGAAATACCATGCTCGATGATTGTGACAACCGCAAAACGGACGATCCTCCTACGAGACCAACGCAGCGCCACAGCAGTGTGGGCCGCTATCAATGTGCACGGACAGTCAACATAACGTCCGTGCCAGCGGCGCATGGTACGCAGATCGGAGAACCTTGTCAAATTGTTCGCTGAGTGACGATTTTGGCTGTAAATAATGTAGTCGCGTTCACGCTGAACGAATGGGCATACATACCGAAGTGAACGAAAGGGATGAACGAACAATCGCGGTACTCAGCAGCGTATGTCGCAGGCTCAACGGGGTAGGGTGTGGTACGCTTCGCGTGGCATGAGACATCTCACGACTTCCACAGCGTTCGGGCGAGAGAAGGGCCATGATTGACGAGCGACGACGGCTGGGCGCGAGCGGCATCACCGTGTCGGCGCTCGGTGTCGGGACATGGTCGTGGGGTGACGCGCCGTTCTGGGGCTACGGCGCGGCGCCGGATCGCACGGCGATCGCGGCGGCGTTCCGCGCGAGCCTCGATGCGGGCGTGACGTTCTTCGATACGGCGGAACTGTATGGCGGCGGCGGTTCGGAGCGGGTGCTTGGGGCGCTGGCGCGCGAGGCGAATTGTCCCATCGTGATCGCCAGTAAGTTCACCCCGTATCCGCACCGGCTCTCCGCGCGCACCCTCCACGCCGCGCTGGATCGGACGCGCGCGCGGCTCGGCATCTCCGTACTCGATCTCTACCTCGTGCATTGGCCGTATACCCTGCTGCGGATCGAAGCGATGATGGATGCGCTGGCGGAGGCCGTCCGAGCCGGGAAGGTGGGCGCGGTCGGCGTGAGCAACTTCAATGCAACGCAGATGCGCCGCGCCCATGATCGCCTGGCGCGGCACGGCATCCCGCTCGCCGCGAATGAAGTGCGGTACAACATTCTCGCACGGCAGCCGGAGACGAATGGCGTCCTTGCCGCCTGCCGAGAACTCGATGTCGCCCTGATCGCGCACAGTCCGCTCGTTCACGGCTTACTCGCGGAAGCCGCCGACGATGGCAACCCGGCGCGCGTTGCCGGGCCACGCCGCTTCCTGCCCGCCTATCGCGACGAGCGACTGCGCGCGATCCACGCGATGACGACGACCCTGCGCGACATCGCGACATCGCGCGGGCGCACCGTCGCGCAGGTCACGCTAAACTGGCTGCTCTGTCAGGATGACCGGATCATCCCAATTCCGGGGGCGAAACGCGCGGCGCATGCGCGGGCAAACGCGGGCGCGCTCGGCTGGCGCTTATCCGAGACCGAACTGGCGGCGATTGATCGGGCGTCCGCCCGATCTCGCGTCGCGTAGTGATGCTGTGCTATGCTCACGGCGGCAAGAGACATCCAGAGAAGCCTGTTCATCCGTATATCACGAGAGATGTCCGTATGATTCGTCAAGGAGTTTGTCGCATGGCCACCGGAATCGGCGAGCGCGTACTGAAGGAGACGGAAGGATTGTCGCGGACACACGAGCGTGTCCCGGCGCAGTACGTGGCCGTATCGAACAGTGAGGTCGTCTTCCGGCGGTTCGAGCCGGACGGCTCCACGACCGAGACGGACCTCGGGCCATACGCCGCGTTCTACGAGCGCATCTTTGCACTCGATGAGCAGATCAAGGCGAAATACGGTAATGGCGACGGACCGACGAAGGGCGGCCCTGGCATGCCGGGGCGGCAGCGTGCCGGCCTCGTAATGCTGGAAGTGACCGAGAAGTGCAATCTCACCTGCCCAATGTGCTACGCGGGCAGCAACCCGGACGGGCGACACTATACGATGGCGGAGATCGAGCAACGCCTCGATGAGATCGTCGCGGCGGAAGGTGCAGATGTCAGTCTGCAAATCTCCGGCGGTGAACCGTCCGTGCGTAAGGACCTCAAAGAACTCGCGGCGCTGATTACGTCGAAAGGGTTCACGAACTTCGAGATGATCTCGAACGGCATCCGCATCGCGCGGGACGCGGACTTCGCGGAGAGCCTGAAGGCGTGGGGCTTCACCTCCGTCTATTTGCAGTGGGACTCGCTGAGGGAGTCGGACATCGAACTGCTGCGGGGCGAGAAACTCCTCAGTGTGCGCCTGAAGGCGCTGGGTCAACTGGAAAAGGCGGGGCTGAACACGACGCTGGCAGTCTCGCTCCTGCCGGGGCTGAATACCGACCAGATCGGGCCGATTCTGGAAGTCTGCCGCCAGCATCCAATTATCCGCGCGGTCTCGTTCCAGGCAGCGACGCCATTCGGCAATCGATGGGATGTTGACGAGGATCGCGGGGACGCGATGCTCGACACACGTGGTTTTGGCCGGAAGCTCCGTCTGCCGGACATCCTGCACCTGATCGAGGAGCAACTCGGCATCGCGCCGGAAGAATTCATGCCGCTCGGTTTCGGCTCGCCCCTGTGCAATTCGATCGCGATCCTGCGCCACGACAAGAAGCGCGGTACGTGGGCGCCGACGACGCCGGGCATCGAGTGGAACAAATACAGCCAGATTCTCGGCGATGACCCGGTGGATTTCATTCGCATGGTGACGCGCGGCAAGAGCGCGCTCTCCAAGCGGCTCTTTTCCCGCGAGGGGCTGGCGGCAATGCGCGTCTTGCTCCCCTACATTGGCCGCAACCCCGGCATCATGTTCGATACGCAGTACGTCACCGTCTTCATCAAGCCCTTCATGGACGCCGAAGACCTCGACTTCGACCGCGTGGATCGCTGCTGCTTCCACAACGCCTCGCCGCGCGGCCTGCATTCCTTCTGTGCCCTCAATGCGCTCGTCCGCCCCACGACGACCGTGGACGCCTCCGCCTTCGGGGACGTCATCATGCTGCCGCAGCCCGAACTGGTCATGGGCGATTAGGACTAAGGACTAAGGACTAAGCAGGATCAGTAGTCACCAAACGTTTGTAGGCAATAGAAGGTAAGAGATGAAGGACGAGCACTCGGATGAAGACCACTTAGTCCTTAGTCCTCGGCCCTTAGTCCTTCCTTCCCTTGCGATCATCATCGCGGCGCGCAATGAGGCGCACCGGATCGCGGCGGTTCTGGCACACTATCGGGCGCTCGCGCCGGATGCCGAACTGATCGTCGCGGACGGGGCGAGCAGGGATGCGACGGCGCGGGAGGCATTGCCGTACGCGCGCGTCGTGACGGGCAAGGGGTCGCTCGGCGCGAACGAGAATCTCGCGGCAGCGGCAGCGACGGCGGATGTGTTGCTTTTTGTTCATGCGGATACGCACCTCGCGGACGTGGCGATTGTCCAGCAGACGATGACCGATCCGTGCGTTGTCGGCGGCGCCTACCGGCTGCGGTTCGACGACGACGCGCGCGTCTACCAGATGATGGCGCGGCGGGCGGATCAGCGCTCGCTCGTTGGGGCGTACACGGGCGATCAGGGCATTTTCGTGCGGCGGGCGGTCT
>JALYUS010000307.1 GCA_030853625.1 Chloroflexota bacterium | reverse complement strand
GATAGTACCGCATTCCATCGTGGTCAGTCAGCATGCGCCATCGCTCATAGCCAGCGCGGGGTAGATGACTCACGTCGCGTGTCCGGCAGAGTAGGAAGCGACACCACCGCGTACTCAACTGACGTGGATGACGGGTCGGCGGGTCGGCTCTGGCTCCGCCTTACGCAAAACCTCGTGCGTCACCGGCGCCGTATCCCCCTCCCCGAAGAGGACGTAGCGCACCAGCAGCCCGAACGGACTGCGCTCGCTCCAGTCGAAGTAGGCATGCGGCACATCGCCCGTGTCGTTACGCAGATGCAGCAATAGCGCCGCGATCGCGTTCGGTACCGCCGCGCTCTCGCCGCGCAGCACCCGATACCCGTCGACATCCACCCCGGTGACCGTCAACTCGGGCGCGAACTCCGACGCGTCGCGCACGGCGATCTCCAGGAAAAGGGGGGTATCGCTTTGGGGGATCCGATATTCCGCCCGTTGCGCCGCCATCTTGCGGCCATACTCCTCGGTATCGCGCGGGAACGGGTAGTGCGCGATCAGATGCACCGTGCCGGTATGCGCGTGGATCTCATCAATGAAACGTTGGGCAACCGGATCAAGCGTGACTCCTGAGACGCGCAACTCGGTCGTCCGCCGGAGCCGCGAGACGAGCGAGGTGAGGATGATCGTGCCAATGAAGAAGGCAGCGATTTTCACCCCGTCCGGTCGCTCGTAGACATTGACGACCGTCGTGTAGGCGAAGACGAGGGCGATGACGGCGAACGCCATCAGCAATGGCCGCGAACCGGTGCGTCGAATCGAAATCGTGACGGCGACGGCGGCGGAGGTAATCAGTACAAGCACGCCGGTCGCGTACGCACCACCCTGCTTGTCCACGTCGGCGTGGAAGAGCAGCGTGATCGCGAAGGAGACCGCCGCGAAGACGAGCACGAGCGGGCGAACGGCCCGCGCCCATTCGGGCGCCATCCCGTAGCGGGGCAAGTAGCGCGGCACGAGATTGAGCAGGCCCGCCATCGCCGATGCCCCCGCAAACCAGAGAATGCAGATTGTGCTCACGTCGTAGACCGTGCCGAAGCCGCTGCCGAGATATTGATGCGCGACATAGGCGAGCGCCCGACCATTCGCCACCCCGCCGGGCTGGAATGCATCGGCGGGGATCAGCGTGATCGTCACGAAACTCGTCGCGAGCAGGAAGACGCTCATCACGAGCGCCGCCGTCAGCAACAGTGTGCGCGTGTTGCGGATGCGCCCGGCGGGGTGTGCGGGATCGTCGCTGCTCCCGCCCCGCACGAGCGGCATGACGGCCACTCCCGTCTCGAAGCCCGAAAGGCCGAGCGCGAGCTTGGGGAAGAGCAGCAACGAGACGCCGACCATTGCCAGCGGGCTGGCGTGTGCGGTCGTCAGTGCATGCCGCCAGTCGGTGACGACGGTGGGATGGTGGATCACCTGCGCGAGCGCGACGACGACAACGACGAGGTTGAGCGCCAGGTAGATCCCCACCAGGCCGACCGCGATGCCGATCGCCTCGCCGAACCCCTTGAGGAAGACCGCACCAAGGAGTGCGACGAGCACGAGGGTGACGAGCACACGTTGACCGTGCAGCACATGCGGAGTGTAGGGGTTCTCGATCAGGTGAGCGGTGGCGTCGGCAGCGGAGAGGGTGATCGTGATGACGAAGTCGGTGGCGGCGAAGCCGAGCAGGCAGAGGACGAAGAGCTTGCCCGGCCACCACGGGAGCAGCCGCTCGAGCATGGCAATCGAGCCTTGACCATGCGGGCTTTCGGCGGCGACACGGCGGTAGACGGGCAAGGCACCCGCGAGGGTGACGACGACGAGGACGAGCGTGGCGATCGGGGAGAGGGCGCCGGCGGCGAGCGCGGCGATGCCGGGTTGGTAGCCGAGGGTGGAGAAGTAATCAACGCCAGTGAGGCACATCACCGCATACCAGGGTTTCTGGGCATGGGCGCCCTCGTGGGCATGAGGACCCTCGGCATGTTCGGTCTCGCCCTGCAGGAACCAGTGGGTAAAGCGGTTTCGCCGCTCTGGTGGCGCCGCTGTCACTGTTGCCATTCCGTTATCTCCCCTCGCACCAAGGGCCGGGTGCGGTCTCCATGTCGCTTCAGGAGTGTTCTTCCTGGGCGGTGCCCCTCGACGCCCTGTCGCGGCCGCATTGTTCCGTCCATCCGATGCCGTACGGTGGCGCATCGAACTGGCTCTCGGCTCTTACTCTGCCTCGGGGATGCATATGCACGGGACATGCCGGAACACGACCGCACCAGCACACGCAGGTCGACCACCAGCAGTCACACAAATAGGGAGCGCGACGGATCAGCGGAAATGAGTACAGGGGGTGGGTCGGAGTGACGCTCCCGTTCGCTGTCGTCTTTAGGTAGCGGCGTGTCCTTCGGTCTCAGGGCGCTGCTAAGAACGATCGTGAGATACGTCCCGCGTCCACGGCGCCATCCGGTTCCTGAGCGCGCCGGTCGACCGGTTCCCGCCGTTCGCGACCAACCAATCTGCGGTGATGCGGCGACCGAATGAGGACATCACTTTAGGGCCGCTTCCCCCGGAGGTGCTGTGCTTCCATCAGGATGTCTTCCGCCTCTTC
>JALYUS010000306.1 GCA_030853625.1 Chloroflexota bacterium | reverse complement strand
CGCGTGCCGCGCGCTGCCAGCGCGTCAATGTGCGGCGTCCGCACCACCGGATTGCCGTAGCATCCCGTGACATGCGGACTATGCTGATCGGACATGATGTAGAGGACGTTCGTGGGCTGCAAAACCTCACCCCCGGCCCCCTCGCGTTTGCCCTAAGACAAAGGAGAGGGGGAGTAATCACTTGTCGTCATCGCGACGCATTCGTGTGATGGAATCGTTAGGCAGACTGCCGTGCCAACGTCGTAGAATGTCTGGCGGTCGGATTGGACATGGAGCAGGATGCCTGCAACATCAACGCGATAGTCCACGAGATTGCCGAGGAAGGTCGCTTCCGCGACAACGCCGCGCAGGAGGTTCTCGGTCGCGGTCGCGATCGCGGTCGGCGCGGCGCCGCTCAGGCGGATCGCTTCGGGCCGGATGATGACGGTCACATCGCCTGCTGTACCCGCCGCGCCATCGCGGAAAATGGCAGCGAGCGACTGGCCCGCGCCGATTGCCACGCGCGCCGCGCCGTCCGTGCGTGCGGTCACGCTGCCCGGCACTTTGTTCACGGAACCCATGAAGTCCGCGACAAAGAGGTTCGCGGGCCGCTCGTACATCTCGCGTGGCGTCCCGTATTGTTGCAGGACGCCGCCATTCATCACCGCGACGCGATCCGAGAGCGCCATCGCCTCCGCCTGATCGTGCGTGACATAGACGAAGGTGATGCCGGTGCGCCGCTGCAACTCTTTCAACTCGACGCGCATCCGGTCGCGCAGTTTCGCATCGAGATTCGAGAGCGGTTCGTCAAGCAGGAGGATCGCCGGTTCAACGACGAGCGAGCGGGCGAGGGCGACGCGCTGTTGCTGCCCGCCACTGAGCATCGCCGGATAGCGCGCGCCCAGCCCTTCCAGCCCGACGAGCCGCAGCGCCTCCGCCACCCGCCGTTCGGTCTCGGCGCGGCTCACTTTTGCCAATTTCAGGCCAAAAGCGACGTTCTCGAAGACGGTCATGTGCGGCCAGACGGCATAGTTCTGAAAGACCATTCCCATCCGCCGCTTCTCCGGCGGCACGACACCCCGCGCCGACGAGACGCACTGGCCGTCCACATAGACCTCGCCGCTGTCCGGCGTCAGGAAGCCGGCGAGGATGCGGAGTGTCGTGGTCTTACCGCAGCCGGAAGGGCCGAGCAGGGTGATGAACTCCTTGTCGTTCACTTCCAGATTCAACCCGGCCAGTACCGTCTGATTGCCGAGCCGCTTCCCCACATCCTTAATCAGAATAGACGCCACCGCTACCCTCCCCTGGAAACCGTTCCCAAATCTGAAACCAAATGAACCGCAGAGGCGCAGAGAGCGCAGAGAGATTGACAAACGAGGATACGAACATTTTCCTCTCTTCTCTTCTCTGTGTTCTCCGTGTTCTCTGCGCCTCTGCGGTTCAATCGCTTTCTCTCCGCCCTTAGCCGACAGAGATTTCGCGCGCGACGTCCGTGCCGCGCTTGTTGACGAGCCACTGCAAAAGCAGAGTGGTGAGCAAAATGATCGCGATTGTGAAGACCGCAAGCGCCGAGACCGCCTCCAGTTGACCGAGATCATTCAACCGGAAGATCGCCACGGCGATTGTCTCCGTGCCACTCGTGTAGAGGAGAATCGTCGCGCTCAGTTCGCCGAGGGACGGGATGAAGATCAGCAGCCACGCCACAACGAGGCTGGAGCGCAGGAGCGGGATGAGGATCAGCCGCAGCGATTGCAGCCAGGTGGCATTCGTGATCCGCGCCGCCTCCTCCAGCGAGGGGTCCACCTGCCGTAACGCGCCGCTCGCGCTCCGCACGGCGAGCGGGATATGACGAGCGATATACGCGACGAGCAGGATCCAAATCGTCCCGTAGAGGCGGAAGGGCGGGCGGATGAATGCCTGGAGCAGCCCGACCGCCAGCACCGTCCCCGGCAACCCGAGCGGCAGGATGGCGAGGTAATCGAGCACCCGCCGCCCCCGGATCGTCGTCCGCTGATCCAGGTAGGCGATGAACAGGCCGAGGATCGCGCCCAGCGTGGCCGCGCCGAACGCCAACTTGAAACTATTCTCGATGCCGCGCCGCGCGATCTGGTTGCCAACGAGCGCGGTATGGAAGTTGTGCAACGTGAAATTCCCCGGCGTCAACGGGTCTGTCCACGACTTGCTAAAGGCGGCGGCGACAAGGACACCGAGGGGCAGCAAGGCGCTAAAGAGGACGATGAGCAGGCAGAGCGCGAGCAGGCCCCATCGCCCCCGACCCAGTCGCGCCCGGCGCGTGCGCACGCCGCGCCCACTCACCGTCACGAATGACCGCCGGTCGAGAAAGCGTCGCTGCACCGTCAGACCGATCACCGTAAGCAGAACGAGCAGGAGCGAGAGCGCGGAGGCGTCCGCGAAATGGGGCGGGTAACTGCCGAGGACACCGTAGATGCGCGTCGGCAGGAAGACGAGTTGGGCGGGCGAACCAAGAAAGGCCTGCGGCCCGAAGAGGGCAAGCGACTCGACCGCCGCGAGCAGCGCGCCGCCCGTGATCGCCGGGGCGACGAGTGGAAGCGTGACGCGCCGTGTAATCGTCCAGCGGCTCGCGCCGAGGATTTGCGCCGATTCCTCCAGGGGCGCATCGAGCGTCTGCAAGGCGCTCTGCGTCAGGAGGTACGGGAAGGCCATCACATGCAGCGAGATGACGAAGATGATCCCGCCCATACTGAAGATGTTGATCGGGCCGTGATCGAGATGAAAGAGCCATCTCAGGAGGCGGTTGATATGCCCGGCGTTCGGGCCGAGCAGGATGATGTAGGCGAGCGTCGTCAGGTAGGGCGGCGCGATAAAGGAGAGCGCGACCATCGCGTGGATGAAGCGACCGAACGGCATATCCGTCCGTGCTGTCGCCCAGGCGAGCGGCACGCCGAGGACGACGCTGCCGATCCCCGTACCCATCGCGAGGATCAGCGTGTTCTTCAGCGGCGTGGCGTTGCGCGACTGCGTGAAGACATTCGCGATATACGCGAGCGTCCGTTCCTGCGGCAGGCCGAGCGCGCCGAGCAGCAACCAGAGCAGCGGATAGCCGACGATCAGCAGCAGCAACAGCGCGGCGACGCCGAGGACGATCCCCGGCACACTCACCCGCGCAACCGGGGGCCGCGACGCACGCTCTTGTGGCCGGGGCAGATCAGTCGTGACACCCATACCCATCAGCGTTCTCTCTCCATTATGATGGTGGCGTAGACTTCAGCCTGCGGTCTCTCGCGCCGGCTGAAGCCTACGCCACCCCGGTCACTGCCTAATATCGTCGTCCGGGCGATGGACGAGAAATTCGGCGGGCGTTGGTGTGCCCTGCACAAAGGGCGGCCCGGCGGCGACGACCAGTTCCAGGCCGCCGTGGGCTTCGATCATCGCGCGCTGGTGCGCCTTCGCCGCCGCGTCCACCACCTCCGGGTCCACGATGCTCCGTAGTTCCCGCTCGCATTCCTCGCGCACGCTCTGATAATCCGGTCGGTCAGCGAGATTGTGCCGCTCCTGCGGGTCTGTTGCGAGATCGTAGAGTTCGGATGGCATGCCGACATAGAAGAGATACTTGTACCGCTCGCCGCGCGTCATGAAGATGCCTGTCTGCGAGCCTGCCGCGTGGTATTCGCTGAAGACGGTGCGTTGGGGCGTCGTCTCGCCCGTCGCGACCGGCCAGAGCGAGATACCGGGGATGTCCATATCCTCGTGCTCCAACCCCGCACCGACGCCGTCGAGGATCGTCGGAAAACTGTCCACCAGCGAGATATTCTCCGTCGCCACACGCCCGGCGGGCAGGTCCGGCCCCGCCATAATGAAGGGGATGCCCGCCGATGACTCGTACATCGCGCTCTTGCCCCAGTGCCCGTGCTCGCCCAGCATCTCGCCGTGGTCGCTCGTGTAGATGATGCGTGTCGTCGGCGTCAATCCGGCGGCATCAATCGCCGCCAGCACCTGCCCAACATTCGCGTCCATGAAACTACAGAGACCGTAGTAGGTGGCGATCGCTTTGCGCATCGTCGCCTCATCCAGTTCCTCATCGAGTTCGTTGCGGTAGCGGAGTGCGGCCATCGCCGGGTGATGCGACCACTCCCGCGCGGTATACGTGGGCGGCAGGGCGATCTGATCGAGCGGGTACAAATCGAAGAACTCCTGCGGCGCGCGGAGCGGCGGGTGCGGGCAGGTAAGCGAGACAAAGAGCGTCCAGGGCACGTCGTGCTGCGGCGCTTCGTCATGGAGCCAGCGAACGCTCGCCGCCGTGATCGCACGGTCGTAATGCGAGTAATCGGACTCGCCCGGCCCGGCGTTGAGAATGCGCTTGCGCGATCCGTGAACCTGCTGCACGGGATCGCGCACCATGCCGTAGACATCGCCCTCGCCCTTATGGACGTGCATGGGGATACGCTGATCGGGAAAGCCGGTGTCGTCCCCCTCGCCGCGATAATGCAGTTTGCCAATCGTCGTGACGTGGTGGCCCTGCTGCCCGAGCCGGTGGCCCCAACTCGGCACGCGGCCATCGTAGGGCGTCCCGTTATCCCAGTAGCCGATCTGGTGGACGTAGCGGCCGGTAGCGAAACTGGCGCGCGCTGGGACGCAGATTGGGCAGTTCGTGTAGGCATTCGTGAAGCGGACGCCGCGCGCCGCGAGGGCGTCGAGGTGCGGCGTTTGCACCAGTGGATGACCGGAACAGCCCATCGCGTCGCGGCGATGCTGGTCCGCCATGATGTAGACGAGGTTCATCGGCTTCGTCTGCTGCATATTAGACACCCCACTCCCCACCGAAGATTTTGGTCATCTTGTCGAGCACCGCCGACCGGTTGCTCTCGTAATCCGCGTAGTCTTGCAAGAGCAGTTTGAGCGCACTGAGCGGCGGGTTGCCCTTCGGCGGCTGAAGGTCGGACCGGCTGGAATACTTCCCGCCGTCCACGAGAATCGTCTGGCCTTCCGTACTGATCCACCAATCGTGGAAGAGAATCGCGGCGTTCGGATGGGGGGCGTTCTTCAAGATGCCGACCGCGCCCTGCTCGACCGGCACGCCGTCATCCGGGAAGAGATAGTTCGTCGGCTTGCCCTGCAACTTCGAGCGCTGGGCGATGTTGTCGTTCTGCACGAAGCCAACCGCGCGCTCGCCATTCTCCAACGATTGCGTCTCGAGTTGCGGGGTCGTGACCCGGAGGGGTTTGTTCGCCGCGAATCCCTTCAACAAATCATCGCCGAACGTCTTGCTCAAGACATAGAGGCGCGGTGCGGCATCCCCGTTGGCGCTGCCGGAAAAGATCAGTTTGCCGCTCCACTTCGGGTCCGTGAGGTCCTTCCAATGCATGGGCGGCGCGCTGACCGCACTCGTATTCCATTCGATCACGGCGGTCGTCAGGCGACACGAAATCCACTGCTTCTCCGGATCGCGCAGGTTCGCGGCAATCGTGCTCGCATACGGCGAGTCGTAGGTCGCGAGGACGCCGCGCTTCTTGAAGGCGAGAAAGGAGCCGATATCGGAGGTGTCAACGACATCCGCCTGCACCTTGCCTGCATCCGCCTCAGCGAGCAGTTTCGTTGAGACATCCGTCGAGCCGCCTCGGAAGTACTGGACATCAATGCCGAATTTGTCCTTGAACGGCTTGATAATCGCATCCACGATCTGCGTGTCGAGGCTTGTATAGAGTTGGACTTTGCCCTCCTTCTTCGCCTTGTCCAGCAGATCGGCGGGCGGGTTGAAGGCGGTACTCGCTCCCGTGGCGCCGGTCGTCGTGGCGCTGGTAGCTGCTACGGCGCTCGACGGCACGGTAGTCCCGCCTGGCGCGGTCACAGCCGCTTTCGTGCCGGAGGGTGCGGCCCCGCCCGCTGTCGCTGCCGGAGTCGAGGTCGCGGAGGAGCCGCCACACGCCGCGAGAGCGAGAGCGAACGCCGCCGCGCCGCTCGCTTTCAGGAGATCACGCCGCGCCAGGATTCGTCGCTCCGGATACCCAGCCCATGCCATCGTCACCCTCCCCTTCTCTGTCATAACCCCACAATCAGCGACACAGCGGCGCGTGTGTCGAGGCGCGCACCACCAATCCCGTGCGCAGTACGAGATGCACCGGCGTATGCACCTTCACTTCATCGCCGTCAAGCCGTTCCGCGAGCACGGCAATCGCATGCTCGGCCACTGCCTGTACCGGCTGTGCGACACTCGTCAGCGGCGGATAGAGGAAGGCGGCAAACGCATCGTCGTAACTGACGATGCTCATCCCGTCCGGCACCCGTATAGACCGCTCATAGAGCGCGCGGAGCGCGCCGAGCGCGAGGCTGTCACCCATGGCGATGAGCGCGGTCGGTCGCTCCGCGCAGGCAAGCAGCGACTGGGTGGCCTGATACCCGCCATCCACCGCACGCGTCGTCCCAAGATGGAGATACCCGTCCGGGAGGGGAATTGCGTGGCGATCGAGCGCGGCGAGAAAGGCATCGAGGCGGCTTCGATCCACGGGATCGGTGCGGCTCGAACCGATAAACGCAATAGCGCGGTGGCCCAGCCCGACAAGGTGATCCACCGCGCTATTGATTCCGCACGATGCATCCACCGTGATCGTTGACGCTTCAACGACCTGCTGCGGGCGGAGTAATTGCACCACCGGCACGCCCCGATCAATGAAACGCCGGACCTCCTCAACGCTCCCCGGCGCATCAAAGATCACCCCATCCACGCGTTGTCCGAGCAGGAATCGGATCAGTTCATCGCTGGTGCGCGCCTGATCCGATTCCGCATTCACTTCGATGATGTGGTAACCACGGAGCATCGCCGCGCGGGCGATATGACCGCTGAGGAGGTACGGGATCGGGCGTTCATACGGCGTCTGGCGAAAGAAACGCGGCACGAAACCAATCACCCCACTGCGCTGACGGCGGAGCGCCTGCGCGGCGAGATGCGGCGTGTAACCTAATTCCGTTGCGGCCGCGATCACCCGCTGGCGCGTCGCCTCGGAAACCCGAATATTGCTCCGCGCGCCGTTGAGGACGGCAGAAACCGTCGCCTGCGAGACACCGGCGCGCCGCCCAACATCACTACTCGTCACCGACTGAGGGCCAGGCATACCACCTCTGCACGCGCGATAGAAGAGATGATTAGACGTATAATCGCATGCTTTCGTTATAGCATGCCTGTCAAGCGCCTGCTCTGCGCGCCGAGGGTGTATGCAGTGTCGTCAGAGACCGGGGAACAGCGAATACTACGCTTCTGCTACAACGCGTCAATGTTGAAGGTGGGCGGCGCCGGCGGCAATGGTGGTGCGGCCTCCGGGTGGAAAGGCTCGAAGTTGACGGGATTACCCGCATAGTGACACTCGTGGCATATCTGCCGCTCGCCATGCCAGCGGCATCCGGCACAGTATCCACCGCCGTAGAAGGAGTCGAAGAGGCGTGCGTCCATCATCGTCAGCGGCCGGGCGCTCGCGAGCCGCAGATATTCCGCGACAATCAGCGGTTCGAGGCGGCGGGGCAGGCAGGGAGGATAGACGAGCACAAAGGTTTCGCGCGTCGCACGGTCGCGGATGGTGAGAGTGTCGTCCACATCCGCCCGCGTATCCCGCACGACTTCAAAGAGATCCCACTCTACGCCGGCCATCGCGGAGAGATATTGCAGAAGGTGCGCTTTGTCTATCGTGCGCGTTGCGAGATGGTCCAGCA
>JALYUS010000252.1 GCA_030853625.1 Chloroflexota bacterium | reverse complement strand
ATGGTCAGGTCGCGCACGGCGGGGTAATTCCCGTCCACAACCCAGCCATCGCCGCCGAGCGCTTCCGCCGTCCGCGCGTGGAACGCCGCGTCGGGCAAATCCACCCAGTTCGGCCCATGCACAATGCCGTCGAGTTCGACGTGCGGCACGTCGAGTGCCCGCGCAAGCTGCCGCGCAAGGGTGGATTTACCGGACGCCGTCATGCCGATCACCGCGATACGGCGACCGAGGATTGGATGCATTGTCGTTTCTTTGGATTTTGACGCAATCGTCACGGCACATTCCTCTTATTGGTAGCGTAGGCTACCAGGATTAAGACTCCCCAATTGCGTCACGGATATGGAGCGTTTCGACGACGCGCCCAGCGCGGTCGAGCGTGATAGCGACGACATCAATGCGCACGAGGCGGTCGCCGTGCTCCGGGTGCGCGGCGATGAAGGCGGCGACAGCATGAAGAATGCGCTTGGTTTTCGTCCCAATGACCGATTCCGCCGCCGTGCCATGCCCCGCCCGCGTGCGCACGCGGACTTCGACGCAGACGAGCGTGTCCCCATCGAGGGCGACGAGATCGAGTTCGCCGCCGCGACAATGCCAGTTCCGTGCGATGATCCGGCATCCGGCCTGTTCGATCAGGAGGGCCGCGATCCGCTCGCCACTCGCCCCGACCGCCGCACTGCGCGATGGCGGCGTGGTCATCGCGCTGCGATGCCGGTGCTGCCCGTCAGCGGCGGTTCGATGATCGCCGCCGCTTCCAGGGGATAGGTACGGGCGGCGACAGCGGCGGCATGCACCGGCGCGAAGCGGTAGCGATGGATGGGTGACGGCCCAAGCAGGCGAAGCGCGGCGCGATGCACTGCCGTGCCGTATCCCTTGTGGCGGGCGAAGTCGTAGCCGGGATGGGTCGCGTCGAGCGCCGCCATCATCGCGTCTCGCTCAACCTTCGCGATGATACTCGCCGCCGCGATAGAGAGGCTGGTCGCGTCACCGCGCGCGAAAGCCCGCTGCGGGACGCGCAACTCCGGCAACTTCACCCAGTCGAGCAGGAGGTAGCCCGGCATCCACGGCAGCGCCTCCACCGCGCGCCGCATCGCCAGGCGGTTGCCGACCGTCAGGCCATACCGGTCCAGTTCACCGGGCAGGACAATGCCAATGCCGATACCGCTCGCCACCGCGCGGATCGTCACGGCGAGGATGGTGCGCTCCGCAGGCGTGCAGATCTTCGAATCGCGCACGTCCGCGAGGCGCAGCAGCAGTTCTTCCGCGAGAGGCGGCGAAAAGACCGGGGGCAAGACGACCGCTGCCGCGACGAGCGGCCCCGCCCACGCGCCCCGCCCAACTTCGTCCACACCGGCAATCGGCCCATGCCCGTCGTGCGTCAGGCGCAGTTCCTCATCCAGCGTGGGGAGCACCCGTCTCTTGCCGCGTGGCATCGTCCCCTCCCTCATCTCCTACCGCAGCCGATATATGTACGTACACTCTGGATAGTAGCACATCTCCGCAGCGATGGGAATATGTCACAGGAAGTATTGAACCACGAATCTGCCCTTTGGGCAGATTCATGGTTCTAAAAAGACCGACCCACGTTGCGGGTCGGTCCAGGGGAGACGAGGGAGGATGTTTAGTCCGCGCCAGTACTCGCGGTCTGGGCGGCGGCACGCCGACCGACCGGATGCTTTTCGCGGCGCTCCTTGAGGCGGGCCTTCTTGCCCGTCAGATTGCGCAGATAATACAACTGCTGGCGGCGGACATTGGCCCGGCGGACGACTTCGAGTTTGTCCACACGCGGCGAGTGGAGCAGGAAGGTGCGCTCAACACCGATGCTATTCGCGCCGATACGACGGATGGTGTACGTCTCGTTGATGCCCCCGCCCCGGCGACTGAGCACGACACCCTCGAAAATCTGGATGCGCTCGCGCGTTCCCTCGACGACTTTGACGCTGGCGCGTACGGTGTCGCCGGTACGGAAGACGGGAATATCGGTGCGGAGAAACTGATCGCCCACAATCTGCACTAATGGATGCTGCATCGCCCTCGCCTCGCTTGTATTCTGCATGCACACACATACTGCCCGTTTGCGGGCGCGACAAACACTGTACCACACGGGCGTCAGGGCATGCAACTCGCATTTTCCGGGGCGGCAGATTCGGGCGCATCTGCTACGATGCGAACGGAGAGCGCGGGGAAACCGTCGGCATCGGAGTGACAGGACCGCGTCACGCGCGCGCCGGGAGAGGGATCGGAGAAGTGAGGGATCCATGACGATCTATGACACGCTCGGCGTCCGCACGGTAATCAACGTGGCGGGGCCGGTGACGCGGTTGAGCGGCGCGCCGCTGCACCCCGAAGTCGCGGCGGCGATGGCGGAGGCGGCGCAGCACTGCGTGCGCATCGAGGACCTGCAGGAAGCGGCGGGGCGCGAACTGGCTGCGGCAACGGGCGCGGAAGCAGGCTACGTGACGGCGGGAGCGGCGGCCGGGCTGGCGATCGGGGCGGCGGCATGCATCGCGGGGCTTGATGTTGCGGCGATGGATCGCCTCCCGGATACGACGAACATGCGGAACGAGATCGTCATCCAGCGTTCGCATCTGACGGCGTACACGCATGCACTCCGGCTCGCGGGGGCGCAACTGGTCGAGGTCGGCTATCTCGGCTTTCCGGGACAGGGGATCACCTGGCCGTGGCAGATCGAATCCGCGATCACCGAGCGGACGGCGGCGCTCGCCTTCTCGTTCGGCAACGCGCCGGGTGTCGTGCCGCTGGCAGCAGTCGTCGCTATCGCACACCGACACGGCGTGCCCGTCATCGTGGACGCCGCCGCCGCCTTGCCGCCCGTCGAGAATCTACGCGCCGTGATCGCCGCCGGGGCGGACCTTGTGGCGTTCAGTGGCGGCAAGGCGATTGGCGGGCCGCAGGCATCGGGCATCCTCGTCGGGCGGGCGGATCTGATCGCCTCGGTCGCCTTGCAGCATCAGGACATGGATGTCTACCCGGAGACATGGACATGGCGCGACCGCTACATCACAACGGGTGTGCTCCCCGGCCCACCGCACCACGGCATCGGGCGACCAATGAAAGTCGGCAAGGAGGAGATCGGCGGGCTGGTCGTCGCCCTGCGCCGCTTCCTCGCGCGCGATCACGCCGCCGAGCGGGTCGAGCAGGAACGCCGCCTCGCCACGATCCTCGCCGCCGTGGACGGGCTACGGGGCGTCCGTGTAGAGCAGGTGGGGGAACGGGACGCACCGCGCGCCTACCCAACGGGCGTGATCCGTATTGACGAGGGCGTGGTCGAGAAATCGGTCGCGGCGATTGTGAACGAACTGATCGAAGGCGATCCACCGGTCGCCGTCACGCAGAACTTCCTCCACGAGCGGGCCATCGGCATCGTCACCGCGCTCCTCAAGCCGGGCGAGGAGACGATCGTCGCCGAGCGGCTGCGGGCGGTGCTGGGATAAAGACCTAACCCCCGGCCCCTTCCCACGCCGAGTGACGGAAGAGGCCGGGGGTTAGGTTCCCCGTCGTGGTATCATCGTAATCCAGACAAGACGATGCGTACTGATACGGGAGGGACGAGCAATGCAGTGGGTAACGCGGCAAGGAGTGCGGCTGGATCGGGCCGCGATGATCTGGATGATCCGCACATTTATTGACCCACAGGCGGAGATCGCCATTCTGCCGGAGAATGAGGTGATGGCGCACGCCGAGCAGACCGGCGCGACGCCCTTCCATCACCCGCAGGCGGCGATTCGCCATCAGGGGTCGCGCACCGGTTTCGATGGCTTGCGCGTCGCATATGATGTGACGGACCCGGCAATTGCCCTGATGACGATGGTGCTGCGCGGCGCGGAGACGAGCGACAAAAGCCTGACGCAGTGGTCGCCGGGCATTGCGGCGGTCACGTCCGGCATGCGCAAGGTGGCGCAATCCGACGAGGCGTTTCTCGCCGCCGTCACACCGCTGCTTGATGGTCTCTACCAATGGTGCCAGGACCAACTCGCCAATCCGGGCAAGGCGCGAGAATAGCAATGAGCAATGAGCAATGAGCAATGAGGTGGGATTCGCTTCCTACTCATTGCTCATTGCTCATTGCTCGCTAGGCCACGTACCGGACGATCATCCAGAAGAAGCAGGCGCTACCGCCGAGGACGAAGAGGTGCCAGAGGGCGTGCGCCTCAAAGACGCCGGGGATGAGGTTTGGCCGCTTCAGGGCGTGAATCACCGCGCCGATGGTGTAGATGACGCCCCCCGCGATCAGCCAAACGAGCGCACCGTGTGGCAGCCGGTGGAAGAGCACGGGGGCGGCGACGAGCGCCGTCCAGCCCATCAGGAGATAGATGCCGGTAGAGAGCCATTTCGGGGCGTACATCCAACGCGTCTTGAGAATCAGGCCACCGATTGCCAGCCCCCAGACGACCGCCAGCAGGCTCCAGCCCCAGCCGCCACCGAGGGCGACGAGGCAGATTGGCGTGTACGTCCCGGCGATCAGCACGAAGACCATCATGTGGTCAATCCGCCGCAGTTTCGCGATGCCCGCCGGAGTGAGCGGGAGGGAATGGTAGAGCGTGCTCGCCGTATAGAGGGCGATCTGGCTGAGGCCGAAGATCGTGAAGCCAACGATCCGCCGCGCATCCCGCGCCGTGATCGCCAGCCACAAAAGCACGCCGAGCGCGACGACCGAGAGCAGCACGCCCGCCAGATGGGTCAGCCCGTTGACCGGTTCACGCATGCGTACCGTGGCGATGCCGTACTCCCTTCCGCGCTGCCGCCCACCGTCGCCTGTTAATCTCTACGGATATTCCGAGCGCGGGTTGCTTCTGCTCGTGCTGTCCCTCAGTCCGCGCCGAGGAAACGCGCGAGTTTGGCGATCAAGCCGTCGTTTGGAACGGACGAGGCCGGAGCGAAATCGGCGAAGCAACGACCGCTGAGATAATCGGGAAACGAGTAGACGCCCGTGATCTGGACATAGCAACGGTCGGGATAGCGCTCCCAGCCGCGCGCCAGGCCGATGCGCAGGAAGACCGGATTCTTCTGTAGGATAGCGGTCAGGCGATGTGCGACACTCATCGGCGGCACGGCGCGCTGGTCGCGCAGATAGTCGAGATAGATGCGAAACGCGAGGTCCGTCACTGGCAGATGATAGCGCTGCCCACTCTGATCGGTGAAGCCGAGCCGATACTGCCATCGCCCGTTCGTGCCGGGGTCGAACTGCACTTCTTCCAATCGCTTGACACGCACCGTACCGAGCGAACGCGCCCCTTCTCCCGCGAGGACGAAATGGCCGTCTTCATCATGGATTGCCGCGCCAAAAATTGCCGCTACATCGCGATCTTCGGCCTTCGCGCACCACTCCGCGCGCTCTTCCGGCGTCAACGTGCCGCGCCGGATGCGATGCACGGGATCAATGATCCGATCCTCGGTGTGAGGCGGCAGGGGCATGGATGGTTTGCCTTGCATGTCGAACTCGATCACCGCGAAAGGGCGGATCGCCATCTTCCCTCGGACACGCAGCCATTCCTCGGTCAACGCACCTCTGGCAAAGACGGGACGGACACACGTCTTGTCCGACAAGTATCCGGCGACGCAGACGCGATCGCCCTGCATTCGAGTCAGATCGGTAATCGTCAGCGTTGCCTTCATGCCGCCACCTTGCCGCTAGAGATGGATCAGTTCGGTGTCTGCCCATGACCGCGCGATCCGCTCCGCGACGAGCCGTCGGTGGCATTGCTCCGGCGTCGCCTCGCTACACAGGAGGCAACATGCTTTCTCTTCATAGAATGCGCGGTCGAGCGCGAAGGGCATATTGCGCTGATCCATCAACGCCTCGAACTGGCGAACGTACCGTGCCCAGTGGCGGTCTTTCCGGTATGTGGAGAGAATTTCCTTCGTCGGCGCGAGTGATGGCATATGATGATACTCACAGTCAATCAAATTCGGGAGAAAGTAGGCGAGATCGTCGCGCTTCGTGAACCCGGCGAGTTGCCCGGTTGGGCGGAGGCGAATATCTACCAGCCGTTGGACACCATTCACCTTCAGCAGCGAGAAGAACTGTTCGGCGGATTTCTTCGTGAATCCCACGGTGTACAGTTTCATCGGCGGCACTCCCGGATCAGGAAGGGGAATGTCCATCCCCTCGTAGAGATAGGCCACATCGAACAGGCCAACTTCCAGCGGGCCGCGATGGCGGATGTGGTAGACGGCCATCCCGCTCGCGGTCAGCGTCCGCGCGATCAGGTGTAGACGATGGCAACGGCGCGGGTCTTCCTCGCTGCACATGATTGCCGTCCGCCGCTCCCGCGCCATGTGGATCAGATCGCGGACGGCCCGTTGATACCACGGTCGAGTAGCCACTTTCGCGTAGTCCACGATGTTGAGATAGTCTGCCTTACCGCGCGGCAGGATACCATCTTTATAACATGCCGGGTCGCGCGGTCGCCCACCGAGCCATTCGCCCATGTACAGATAGCGGATTCCGGCCTCTGCCAACGTCCGCACAAAGGCGCGCCGGTTGAATTGTGGTGCATGGCCGCTCGCCGGGATGCTCCGCACATCCACGAGCACATCAATCTGTTGCTCGCGCAGTAAGGCTACGACGCGCTCGGCGGGCGCGTTGCTGTGCCCGATGGTGTAGATGTCCGCCTGGCCCCTCGGTGCTGTCATTGCCCTCTAACGAAATACAATCCGGTCAACATAGAATGGCTCAAGCGATTCGAGATTGAGCATATACTTTTCCGGCCTCGGCGCGCCGTTTGAATTGCGGCCCTGACGCATTGTGCCAAGATGCATGCTATTGGTACCGTCGAAACGGACAAAGAGCATCTCGGCTAATGTGGCCCGCGTCTTCCGGTATCGCGATATGGACGTTCGCACGATTCTTTCATTCTCGTATTTTGACAGACCGCCCTTCAGTTCGGTGTGCCATCGCTGAAACGTTCGATCGGTGTCGTTGTATTCGACATCACAAAGAGCGATGATCGCGCCGTGTTCGCCGTACTGCTGAATGCTGAGTTCCATCGCTGTTTTGTCATTGAGAATCGCCCGATGGCTGTCAGATTTGATGGCACTGGCCTTCAGATCCCAGTTCACGGTCCGTTTCATATCGAAGACGATGCTCCCGAAGCGATCACCAGGGATCGTGCAAATCCCATTCAGCGCACGCCGACACAGCAACTCGAAATAGAACCCCCACCATTCCATCTGACGCCAATTGTCGTCGGCAGCCTGCATTTCGAGGATGGAGGCCTTTCCTTCCCAGTCGGTTGGCAACGTTTCGAGTACCGGCTTCATGGCGGCAATGTCGTCAGAAAGCGAGTTGTTCAACGCTGGCCTCTTCTCGAATGCGCCGCTCCGCGATCCGACAATATTCCTCGCTGATATCAATGCCGATATAGTGCCGCTTGGACTTCTTCGCCATGACGCACGTTGTTCCGCTCCCACACATTGGGTCAAGCACGATACCACCCGGTTCGGAGAAGCAGCGGATGAGATCATCGGCCAACTGGTCAGGGTATGTCGCGGGGTGCTGCAACTTCAACTTGTTTCCTTCGGAGTTGCTCGTCGAGAAAGGCCACACCGTTCCCCGGCACTTCATGTCATTGACAGATTTGGGTTCAATTTGCTTGAATCCGCCGCTCGTAAGCCGGTCAGTGCCCGTATACATCTTCCCTGCGTGCTTGCTGGGAATCATCAGATGCTCTTTGTGGAATGTCCTGGGTCGCTTTCCCTTGAAAAATATCAGGATATATTCATGGTCAACGCGGAATCGTTGCGTCCACCAAGCGCCGGGGTTGCCGTGCCGTTGGTAGATACAGCACTCGAACAACCGCCATCCAATGGCATCACACCAATTGACCGCGAGCCGAAATGTGGTCAGAGACTTCGCGAAGTCCTTCGTACCGTCGCCGATCACAACGGCGGCAACACCACCATCCTTCATCACGCGGTATAGTTCCATACCCAATTTGTGGAAATCGAACGTCCATACCCCCTGATAGTCCCTCACTCCATCGTATGGAGGGCTAAACACCGTCAAATCCACGGCGTCATCAGCGATAGAAGAAAGGATTGTCAATGTATCGCCCGTGATGATGCGGTTAGTGAAATCGGCTTCGCCGTTACTGTCTGCCTGCACTCTTGAAGGAGCGTTCCTCATCGTCTCATCCACGAACTACTCCTTCACCGAATCGAGGTAGAGGTCGGCGGTGTCGCGGAGGCGGCGGATGAGGGGGCGGAGGCGTTTGGCCTCGGCGGGGTCGAGGGGTTCGGTGGACATGGCGAGGAGGTAGCGGAGCAGGCGTTCGGCGCTCGCCTGCACATCCTGCAGGGCGGCGGCATCCATCGCGGGCAGAGTCTGACCGGCGGGGAGGAGGCCGCGCAGGTTCATACGCGGTTCCGGCTCGCGCGGGGTCTTGGCCTCCACGCGGATGCGGCGGACGGCCTCAGTCACCTGCTCCGCCGTCGTGTTGATGCTCATGCTCGGGTTCCGCACGAGGGCGTCGGCGGCCATGTCCGCGTCCTTGGCGGAGAGTTTGTCCTCGATAATGACGCGGCGCAGCCCCTCGCGCAGCGGGCCGGAGACGCGCCGCAGCACGCGGATGTGCTTCTCGGTCAGTTCGCCTTTGCGGATCGCCTG
>JALYUS010000228.1 GCA_030853625.1 Chloroflexota bacterium | reverse complement strand
TCGCGATGGGCCGCACGCGGTTCACCGTCTTTCAGACGCAGGAAGAGGACGCGGAAGGCGCGCCGGTCGGCGGCGATGACGGACACATGCGGTATCTTGCCTTCGACGCGCGCGGCGTGGACCGGGTCGAGTTCCTGATCGCGCCCAATGCCGGTGAAGCGCCCAAGCCGCTCGCCCGCATCGCCTCCGGTGGCGAAACCGCGCGTCTGATGCTTGCTCTCAAGTCCGTTCTCGCGGCAGCGGATGCGACGCCGACGCTCGTCTTCGACGAGGTGGATGTCGGCATCGGCGGGCGGAGCGGCCAGGTCGTCGGCGAAACACTCGCAGCGCTTGCCCGCACCCATCAAGTGCTCTGCATCACCCACCTCGCGCAGGTCGCCGCCTTCGCGGACGGTCATTTCCGCATCATCAAACGCGATGTGCGTGGCCGGACGATCTCCGATGTCGAGCGACTAGACGAACCGGAACGCATCGAAGAATTGGCCGCGATGCTCGATGGCGTCCCGATCACCCCCGTCGCCCGCGCCAGCGCGCGCGACCTCGCGGAACGCGCCGCCGCCCGGAAAGCCACGACAGAAACGATCCGCCAGCCCGCCGCCGATTAAC
This sequence comes from Chloroflexota bacterium, assembly GCA_030853625.1. Lineage (GTDB taxonomy): Bacteria > Chloroflexota > Chloroflexia > Thermomicrobiales > JALYUS01 > JALYUS01. The sequence continues at coordinate 2,325 of JALYUS010000228.1, read as the reverse complement.
GCGGCTCCCCGCTGAGTAGGGGTAGGACTGGGGAATCTGTCACCATCCGCAAAGTAGCGACGCAAACGCGCGATGGTACACGACCATCCAGAACAAAGTACCAATTCGGCGATTCGTTATCGCACTTCGCCGACATTCCGCCCTCCTTGCCCCATCCATGGCCTGTACGTATACTCCGGAGATCGGAGAAAGTTCCGGTTCTGCCTGTTCTCGGCACTTCCACATCGCTCCGGCTGCCGATAGATCCTCCGGTTACGGTCATGACGCCCCAGAAGCGCCTCGCAGATTGGGCCGGATTGTTCATGGCAGAATGATACCGCTGTTGGATTGCTCAGACTGGAATCACCAAACGGTGGGGAGCGCCCTTACACTACATCCAGCCCGTTGCGATCGAGTGCCGCTCGCATCTCGCCGAGCCATTCTGTGCCGCGCTGACGCCCATTTGGGAGTTGGTCGTTTCGATCCCAGCGCCACGTCGTGATCATTGCGAGCATGAGGATCCGGCATTCCCGAAGTACGTCCTGATTGACCGCTGGGTAGTGTTCGCTGACTGCCTCGGGCGCATGGGTGACATCGAACTCAACGGGTCCGCGACAACAGGTCTCGAAGTCTACGAACAGCGGGCCTGCCTTCGTGTTGAGCACGTTCCCGGGATGTGGCTCGCCATGCAGCAGCTGCTCGTTGGCGCTGCGGCTGGTAATGGAGGCCGTCAGACGCTGCAGCGTCGTGCTAAGAAGTTCCCGATCCGCGTCACCAAGTCCTGGGGTTTGGGCGCAGTCATCGAGCAAAGACTGTGCCTCCGCGACTCGATCAGTGAAATGTGGCGCCGTCCTCTCGATCTGCTTCATGCCGGCATGCAACCGCATGAGCGCCTGCGCATACTCCGGTGGAGAGATTGCGGAAGGCAGGGGTTGGTAGTAGGTCCAAAGGGTGACGACAAAGCCGTCACGCAGGTGGACGCGCGGCTCCACCCTGGGGTCGAGCGTGGCCACCGGGCTGCCAGTTACAGCCAGGCGCCGAGCGACCGCAACTTCGCGTTCGGCGTGAAGTTGGTGCACGGCAAATGCCACGCGGGCGAGCACGTCGCTGGGCAGCAGGCGCACGGCGATCCGGTTCGAGTCGTGGAGGAGAATGGCATGATCGACACGCAGAGCAAGAGCGGAGGCAGTGGCGACACCCGCCGCCACTGCACGGGAAATATCCGATGCGTTCATCGTTGGCTGCCCTGCTTCCAGTTCCCGCTTCCTTCTCCGCTCACTACTTTGCGGTTCATGACACCTTCCCTAGGTTTATCCCGAGTACGGTTGGCGACGCAGGCTGCAACCTGCGTCATCATCGCTTGCTACCGCGTCAGCGATGGAAAAGCGAAACGGCTCATTCCTCCCACTGCTCCTCGATGAGGCGCACGGTGTAGAGAACGCCGGCCATCGTGAAGCGGAATTCCGTCGGCACGACCCAGCGCCCGACATTCTTGACGGTAATCAGGCTTTCCGCCATCTCCACGTCGTTGCCCCATCGCGTGATCGCAAAGGTCTCGCGCGAGCCGGACGAGCGGCGATTAATCACATAAACGGTTGGTCGCGCCGCCATCAAGCCGTTCGGTTCGTGGGTCAAGAGATCGAGCCAGAGGCAGGGGCGGCGATACGGTGGGGAGGCCGCGCGATCAATCGCCGCGATGTGGAGGCCATCGAAGAGCACTGGATGGGCTTCGATCGTATACCCCGGCTCGATCCGAAACGTCTGTGTTCGCTGCACCGCGCCATCGGCCTTGCTGCTCAATACCCGCGTGATGACGGCGGCATCGGTCTCGAAGGTCGCGGAGACCTCCATCGTGTCCGCGCCCTTCGTAACGGACATGGCGAGGGCGGTCGCCCGCCCCGTTTCATCAATCGAAAGGGCCGCAGTGTAGCGGTGCCCGAACTCCGCCACCTGGAGGGCGTCCGCTTCCGTCGCGAAAAGATACCCGGATGCGGCGCGCATGATGCGCCACCGCTCGGTAATCGGCAGCGGCGTATTATCGGCGAACCACTGATACGCCCCGGAGGCGATCAGAGCGGTTTCATGCGGAAGAAGCGGTCGTCCATCGGTCATCCATCGCCCCCTTGCTCAGTGGCGAGAATCCTACCATGTCTGCCGACGAAAAAAGCAGCGAAGAAGCCAATGCTCCCCCGCTGCCGCGTGATTGCTCTTACTGAGGATCGTCCGAAACAACCGCGAGGTCTTGCGTGATCTCGATCTCGATGCGCCGTGGCTCCAGCGGAATCACCGCGTCCACCGGCACGGGCGCGATGACCGCATCCGTCAGCGGCAACACGGGCGGCGTGT
>JALYUS010000220.1 GCA_030853625.1 Chloroflexota bacterium | reverse complement strand
GCGGGGAGGATCGCCGCCGAACTGCCGCCGGGGATGACCGCCTTGACGTTGCGGCCCTCGCGCACGCCGCCGCCATGCGCGACGAGTTCGCGCAGCGTGATACCGAGCGGCAGTTCGTAGTTGCCGGGCCGGTTGACGGAGCCGGAGAGCGAGTAGATTTTCGGCCCGCAGTTCGGCGCGACGCCGATTGCCGCATACCACTCCGGCCCGTTCTTGAGGATGAAGGGGACGTTCGCCAGCGTCTCGGCATTGTTGATAACGGTCGGGCGACCATAGAGACCGACGACGGCCGGGAAGGGCGGGCGGGAGCGCGGCATTGGGCGCTTGCCTTCGAGCGATTCCAACAGCGCCGTTTCCTCGCCGCAGATATATGCGCCCGCGCCCCGGAAGACCGTGATCTTCAGGTCTATATCCTTGCCGAAGATGTCCCTGCCGAGGAAACCCGCCTTCTCGGCGTCCGCGATTGCCTGCGTGAGCCGTTCGGCGGCCAGGCCGAACTCACCCCGACAGTAGATGAAGGAATGCGTCGCGCCGATCGCGTAGGAGGCGATCATCACGCCTTCCACGACGATGTGCGGGTCCCACTCCATAATCGCACGGTTATTGAAGGTGCCTGGCTCGCTCTCGTCCGCATTGCAGCAGACATACTTCGGACCGGGGATATTCGGGACGAAGCCCCACTTTGTGCCGGTGGAGAAGCCCGCCCCGCCCCGCCCGCGCAGGCCGGAGCGCTTCACCCAGTCCGTCACTTCGGCGGGTGTCAGTTCGGTGACGGCACGCCGCCAGCCTGTGTAGCCGCCCCGGCTCAGGTAATCGTCCATCTCCCACGCGCCCGCGCGCCCGACCGACGCCGTCAGGAACGGCTCGAATGGCGCGACGGTCGTCGCTGTTTCTTCAATCACGGAGGCCATCTGGTTTACCTACCCCCCGGCCCCCTCCGTCCTTCAGCGTGGGAGGGGGTGACTTGTTGCGATACCGAGGCGTTCCCCATAACGCCCTAATCTTCAGGAGGCTCGCTCCCCCTTCCTCGCGGGAAGGGGGCCGGGGGGTTAGGTCGTTTCCCGCAATTTCTTCACTAACGCAACGACCTTCTCGTCGGTCATCTTCTCGTGATACGTCGTGTTGACGCGGAGCGCGGGCGCGCCACCGCAGGCGGCAAGGCATTCGATCGTGCGGAGGAGTGTGACGCTACCATCCGGCGTCGTTTCGCCGACCACGATGCCGAGTTCCTCCTCCAACCGTGCGATGATTCGCCTGCTTCCCCACAGCGCGCACGAGAGATTGTCGCAAACCTCAACAATCGCCGTTCCTACCGGCTGCGTGAAGAACATCGTGTAGAAGGTGGCGAGGCTATGCACATGGTGCGGTGAGACGCCGAGCAGCGCGGCGACTTCCGCCGATGCTTCCGCCGGCACGTAGCCAATCTCGTCCTGCGCCAGCCGTAAGGCATCGAGGATCGCCGATTGCACCTTCGGATACTTCGTCTTCAGCGCGACAATCGCTTCCCGCGTCCCATCGCTCAACACGTCCGGCGTTCCTGGTGGCTCTCCTACCCCCTCAATCCCCCTCCCGCCGAGGGAGTGAGAAGCAGCGGAAGATGGCGTATTTGGTATCTCTCCCCCTTCCCTCCGAGGGAAGGGGGCTGGGGGGTTAGGAGAAATCACCGATCCACCTCTCCCATCACCGGATCGAAACTGCCGATGATCGCGACGAGATCGGCGACCAGGCCGCCCTCGGAGCAGGGGCCAAGTGCGTGCAGCGACGCGAATGAGGGCGCGCGGAAGTGGCAGCGGTACGGCCTGCCCGTGCCGTCGGAGAGCAGGTAGACGCCGAACTCACCGCGCGGCGACTCGATGCATTGATAGACCTCGCCAATCGGCGGCTTGTACCCCTCCGTCACCAGTTTGAAGTGGTGGATCAAGGCTTCCATGCTTCGCTCGATCTCCGCGCGCGGCGGCAGGGCGATCTTACGGTCGCTCGTCAGGATCGGACCTTCCGGCAGGCGATCAAGCGCCTGCCGGGCGATCTTGACGCTCTCGCGCATCTCCGCGACGCGCACGAGGTAGCGGGCATAGACATCGCCCTCCGTCCGTACCGGGACGTTGAACTGGTACTGGTCATAATCCGCGTACGGATCGTCACGCCGGAGATCCCAGTCAATGCCGCTCGCCCGCGCGCTTGCCCCGGTCACGCCGAGCGCAAGGGCATCGTCGGCGCTCAGGATACCGACGCCGACTGCCCGCTCGCGGAATAGCCCGTTGTTCGTCAGGAGCGACTCGTACTCGTCAACGTGCGCGGGCATCGCCGTGAGGAGTGCATCGCATTTACGCAGGAACTTCTTCGTCAGGTCGTTTGCCAACCCACCGGGGCGGATGAAACTCGTCATCATCCGCGCGCCAGAAATCTCCTCGAAGAGGTCGAGCAGCGCCTCGCGCTCGCGGAAACAGTAAAAGAGGGCACTGAGCGAACCGAGGTCCACCGCCTGCGTGCCGAGCCAGACGAGATGGCTGGCGAGGCGACCCAACTCACTGAGGAGAATACGAACTACCCGCGCCCGCTCGGGAATCTCGACTTCCATCAATCGCTCGACGGCGAGTGAGTAGGCGAGATTCATGCTGAGGGGCGAGAGGTAGTCAATGCGGTCGGTGAGCGTGACGGCCTGCCAGTACGTCTTCTCCTCGGCGGTCTTCTCGATGCCGGTGTGCAGATAGCCAATCTCCGGCTGGCAACTGATCACCGTCTCGCCGTCCAGTTCGAGCACGAGCCGCAACACTCCGTGGGTACTCGGATGCTGCGGCCCCATATTGACTTTCATCCGCCCGGGGGGAGTAGTCGGTAGTCGGTAGTCGGTAGTCAGTGAATCCGCCCCGGCTATCACGACGCCATTCTGTCTACTGCATACTGTCTGCTGTCTATTCTCCCTACGCATCCGCTTTCCTCCGCTTGCTGGTGATTGCCGCGACGGTGTGCGTGAACTCGACCGGCTCGCCGCCGACGCTCATGTCCTTGCGGAGCGGATGGCCGACCCATTCTTCGGCGAGCATGATGCGGCGCAGATCGGGGTGGCCGGTGAAGGTAATGCCCATCAGATCGTAGATCTCCCGCTCGAAGAAATTCGCGCCGGGCCAGAGTGGTACGATTGAGGGAACGACCGCGTCACTCTCCGGCACGAAGACGCGCAGCCGCAGGCGCATTGCCCCTGGCGGGCGCGCGGCGAAGTGATAGATGACGCCGAAGCGGGGCGTGCCGCGCGTGATCTGGCCCGGCATCGCCACCGGATAGCGGAGCGTGTCTATCGTTGTGATGCCCGACAGGCGCGCGAAGCCGTGCGCCTCCTTCAGCCATGCGACGGTCGCGAAGAGCGCGTCGGCGGCAATGGTCGCAGACGCCTCGCCCCGCTCTTCGTCCCACGACAGCAGCACATCGCCGCGCGCCGCAAGGGCCTCGTGCAGGGAAGGATCGGGCAGTGTCATGCCGCCCCCGCCTTGATCCGCTGCTGCAATTTGATGATCGAGTCCATCAGCGCCTCGGGACGCGGTGGGCAACCGGGAACATACATATCCACGGGAACGATCTGATCCACGCCCTGTACGACGGCGTAGTTGTTGAAGATGCCGCCGCAGGAGGCGCAGTCGCCCATCGCGATCACCCATTTCGGATCCGGCATCTGGTCATAAAGTTGCCGCAGCACGGGGGCCATCTTGGTCGAGACGCGCCCGGCGACGATCATCAAATCGGCCTGTCGCGGCGAGGCCCGGAAGACCTCCGCGCCGAACCGCGAGACATCATGCGTCGAGCCGGTGGTCGTGATCATCTCAATCGCGCAGCAGGCGAGGCCGAAGGT
>JALYUS010000212.1 GCA_030853625.1 Chloroflexota bacterium | reverse complement strand
GGGCGATATGACCGCGCCGTTCATCGAGGAGATCGCCACCGGCATCGCGGCGCGCGGGCATGACGTTCATGTCGTCCTGCCGAATCATCCGCGCCTCAACCGGGCGGAGAGGGAGCGCGGCGTGCATTTGCATCCGTTCGCGGTGTCTCCCGTCAAGTCGTGGGGCGCGGCGTGGGGTTACGCCGGTTCGCTCGCGGGAGATGTCGCCCTGACGAAGGGCGCGGTCGCCCTCGCGCCGCTCGCCCTCGCTGGCGCGGTTCAGGCGCTGGCTCGTGTCGCGCGGAAGGTGCGGGCAGACATTGTCCACGCACACTGGGTCATTCCGAACGGTCCCCCCGCTGCACTCGTCGCGAAGCGGACACGAACGCCCCTCGTCATCAGCCTGCATGGATCGGATGTTTTTGTGGCCGAGCAGGTGCGGCCCGTCGGGTTCGCGGCCCGCTGGGCATTCGGCGCGGTGGACGCCGTGACGGCCTGCTCCGGCGATCTCGCCGACCGTGCGGCACGACTGGGCGCGGATGCCGCGCAAACATCGGTCATCCCGTACGGTGTCAATGCCGACCAATTCAAGCCGGTGGATGACGCGACCCGCGCGGCGGTGCGCGCATGGTATGGTTTGCCGCCGGAGACGCCGCTCTTGCTCTGCGCCGGGCGACTCGTCTATAAGAAGGGGTTCGCGGTGGCGGTGGACGCCTTCGCGCGGGTCGCCGGGATGCACCCCGCCGCGCGGTTGGTGATCGCTGGTGACGGGCCGCTCGAAAGCGACGTGCGGGCGCAGGCGGCGCGGTTGGGCATCGGTGATCGCGTGATCTTCGCGGGGCGTGTGGATCGGACGCGCCATCCGCTGCTTGTCGGGGCGTGCGATCTGTATCTGCTCCCGTCGGTCCACGATCATCGCGGCAATGTGGACGGATTGCCGAACGCGCTCCTCGATGCGCTGGCGGCGGGGTGCGCGGTGATTGCCTCCGATGTGGCTGGCGTTGGCCTCGCCGTCCGCGATGGCGAGACGGGCGTGCTTGTGCCGGAGCGGCAGGCGGACGCGCTGGCGGCGGCGATCACCGCGCTGTTGAACGACCCGGCGCGGCGGGCGCGCCTCGGTGCGGCAGCACGCGCAGACGTGACGACTCGCCTGACGTGGGCGCGAACCGCCGCGACGTTCGAGCAGGTCTATTTCGAGGCGCGCATTCGGGCGGAGCGATGTGAGTAAGACGTATGCGGCTGGATGGTCTGCTACCACCCTGTTCTTTGGGCAATTGCATGTGTCCTGACGGGAAGGATTTGGGGGAGTGAAGGACGCGGAGAATGCGCCAACGGTTGGCATCATCGGGCTTGGCTACGTCGGGCTGTCCTATGCGGTCGCGTTCGCGGCGAGCGGCTGCCGCGTCGTTGGGTGCGATGTGCTGGCGGCACGCGTCGCGACGATCAATCGCGGCGAAAGCCCGCTGCCCGACATCCTGCCGGACGAAGCCGTCGCCGCCCAGGTGACGGCGGGTCGGCTGATCGCCACGACGGAGGACGCGCCGCTCGCCAGTTGTGACGCGCTGATTATCGCCGTGCCGACGCCGGTCAACGCGACCTACGACCCGGACCTTTCGATGGTGCGCGATGCGACTGACCGCGTCGGCCGGATTTTGCGTCCGGGCCACCTGATCGTCCTCGAATGCACGACCTATCCGGGTACGACTGAGGAGATCATCGTGCCAATGGTAGAGAGTAAGGGGTTCGCGATCGGCACGGAGGTCTTCGTCGCCTATTCGCCGGAGCGGATTGACCCCGGCAACACGAATAGCCAGGGATGGACGCTCGCGAACACGCCAAAGGTCGTCGGTGGTTGCACGAACGCATGCACGGCCCGCGCCGTCGCACTCTACGAGCGCATGACGGAGCGCGTGATCCCCGTTTCGTCGCCGAAGGTCGCAGAAATGGAGAAGTTGGTCGAGAATGTCTTTCGCGTCGTCAATATCGCCCTCGTAGATGAACTCGCGCTCCTATGCGACCGGATGGGTCTCGACATCTGGGAAGTGCTCGATGCGGCGGCGACGAAGCCGTACGGGTTCATGAAGTTCGTGCCGGGGCCGGGATTGGGCGGCCACTGCATCCCCGTGGACCCGCTCTATCTGACATGGAAGGCGCGGGCATACGATTTCCCGACACGCTTCATCGAACTGGCCGTTGAGATTGACCGCCGCATGCCCTATCACGTCCGCGATCTCGTCATTCGCGCGCTGAATGGGCAGCGGAAGAGCGTCAATGGTAGCCGTATCCTGCTGATCGGCGTCGCGTA
>JALYUS010000189.1 GCA_030853625.1 Chloroflexota bacterium | reverse complement strand
GCGGATGCTTCCCTTCGTCACGGACGCGATCTCGTACATCTGCTCGGTGATCGGCCTGCTCTTCGTGCGCGGTGGCTTTCAACAGGCGCGCCCGCTGCCACGTCGCTCGGTCCGCACCGAGATCGGCGAAGGGCTCGGGTGGCTCTGGGGGCAGCCGCTCATTCGCGCCATGGCCTTGCTCACGGCCGGGTTACGGTTCACGCGCGGTGAGGCACTGATTCTCATTGTGTTAGCGCAGCGGCAGGGCGCGTCGTCGCGCACCATCGGCGTGATCTTCGCTGCGGGCGGCATCGGCGACATCCTGGGTTCCCTCTGGATCCCGGTAATCCAGCGTCGCTTCAGTTTCGGGCGCGCGATCAGCGGCGCATGCTGGTGGCTGGCGCTCAGTTTTCTTCTCTATGCAGCGGTACCGAAACCCCTCGCGCTCGGCGCCATCTTTGCTCTCCGTTCGCTGGTGCCGCCGGTGTATGACACCGTCCAGGTGAGTTACCGCCTCGCGCTCATTCCCGATGTGCTGCAAGGGCGTGTCAATAGCGTCTTCCGCTTGATGACGAGCAGCCTGCAACCGATCGTCCTGGCGCTGACCGGGTGGCTGCTGCAAGTGGCGGGCGGGACCGTGACGATCCTCGTCTTCGGTGGCTGGTTCGTCATGCTCGCCCTCGCCGCCACGCTGAATCCGCATGTGCGCACCGCCCCGCCGCGCGCGGAGAGCCAATAGACGACGCCTCGTCAGACAAGGGGTACACAGCGCGGATCGCCGCGCTAGAGGCGACGGTGGCCGCGCAGCGGGGCGTGATCGCGACGCTCTGAGCACGTCGGGGAAGCGCGATACACTGAATCGACGAATCCTTAACACGTCTCTGGTTCCGCTGCGGACGCCTACGCGTTGGAGCGGCGGCTGGGGCATCGCTCACAGAGGAATTCTGGCGGCAGGTGAAGAAGGCACTGGAGCCGGTAGGCCTTGAACATATCCCGGGAGGACACCTCTTTCCCCACGACCGCCCCTGCTGCTATGCTCCTCTCGCGGTCGCGCCGGTCTGGCGACATGATAAACCAGGGAGATATTTCCCTGCTGGTGGCCCGCGCGACGGGCAGCCGGTCACGAAGGAGGAGCGATGAGCACCGACGCCACGAAAGGCACTCCTGCCAAATCCGCCGCCCACCCTTCGAGTGCGCAAAACGACTGGTTCGCCCGCAACCGCAGCACGGCGATCCGTGTGCGCTTCACCGACGGCACGGCGCTCGTCGGCACGCTCCTGGCCTGGGACACTTATACAATCGTCCTCGCCGTGTCCGGGGAGGCGGCCCCCCTGCTCGTGCAGAAACATGCCGTCGCCTACTTCGCCCGCGACGAAGGGGGAGCGGGTGCATGACACCCCGGAGCGGGGCGACGCGGGGGCCGTGCGCCGTTTCTATCGCATCATCCCGGCGCCGATCCCGACCCGCGCGGATTTCCTCGCCGATGCGGTGGTGGGTAAAGCGCCCCCGCGCGACCCGGGCAAGGTGCGCGATTGGCGAGGCCGCTCGGTGTTCGAGACGCCGGCGCAGGCCCGCGCCATCGCCACGCGGAACGGTCGCGCCACCTGGTCCATCGCGGCGGTGACCATTCCCGCCGCTGGGCCGATACCAGATGAGCGGTGGGGCAGGAACGACGGGCATCATACGCTTTGGGGCGATCCAGACTACCTCTTTCAGTGCGTGACGGCCGTTGCACCCGTGACGCCGGAGCGGGAGTGAGCGCGATGACATTCTGGCAATTGTGGTCGACTGACACGAGTAACCTGATCGACGAGTTCGACAGCGAATCTGCGGCGTTGGCGGAAGTCCGCTGGCGACTCGCCGTTGAGGGAGCGAGCGCCACGCAGACGCTCGCTCTTCTGCGGTTCGATGATCCCGCGACCCCCGTCACCGTGGCCCTCGGTGACGCATTGTTGCGACGGGCACAGGCAGGCGATCCCGCGCGGGCAGTGGCGGACTGACGCGGGACCATACCGCGCGCTCCACGGCCCTCCATCATGGTACGGAGCAGTCCCGATCGTGAACGGCGGGGAAGCATGGAGGAGCGGCAGCGCGCAGTTGAGCACGACCGTCGATCCGGCGTTGCTCGACGCGGTGGATCGGTTTGTGGCGGAAGATCCGGCGGCGCACCGGAGCCAGGTGATTGATGAGGCGCTGCGGCTTTGGGTCGCGCGAGCGGAAGCAGGAGGAATATGCCGCCTGGCAGCTGCGGCGGCGGGCGGCGGCGAGGGAGATCCTGATGGGCTCACGCCCGGTCAGGACGCGCGCAACTGTTCCACCGATGATGAGATTCTCCTCGCCGTCCATTCCACCCTCATGCCGTGAGCGCACAACGGGCGGTCGCCTTGCGCACTCCCGCGCTACGATGAGATTCCCAACATATCCCGACAGCCTGTACGCACACGCTGGGCAATGCCCACGCGGTCCAGGCCCCGCCGCCACGATCCGCATCGGGGTGCCGCCATCGAGCGGACCGGCGAGCAGCACAACCTCCAACGCCGAGGCGCCACTCTCCTCCACCATCTGCCGCACGGCGGCGAGCGCATCCGCCTCCGCAGCGCAGTCCGCGATCAGGTTGCGCGTCTCCCTCTGCCACAACGCGGAGACGTCGTGCCGATCATGTATGTCGTTCCTCCTCGCTTGCCACCGGCAGGACCGCCACCACAGCGGCGCGCAGCGCGTCGGCATCGCCCCAGACGATGATGTGACCCGCCCGCCGCCCCGTCGCGCGATCCCGCACTGCCCGTTGTCAGGAAGGTCCAAGACCGCGATATTCGTTCGCGTCCCCTCGACACTCCCGCACATACTTGACCGACCGGGCGAGATCGTCATAGCGCGGGGGACGCCCGCAGGCGCGGCAATAGGCCCGCGGATCGCCGATCCCCGTCTCCGCCGCCATCCGGCCCCAGAACTCCCGCTGGGTGTTATCTGCGGGATCGGCAGGGAGACGTGCGGGAGGCACCATCTCCCCACATCCCATATCCTCCTTCGCCATCGCTGACACTCCGGGATATGTCTCATCATCTCCCCGCACCCCTGCCGTGGGGGTTTCCCGCAGCCCCAACCGATCTGCCAGCACCGCCAGCATGTACGGCATCTTGTTCACGCCCCTCTCATCCCGCTTCCTGATCGCCGATGTCCGCGCCTGCGTCACCGCTCGCGCGCTCGTTCTTGCCCTCGTCTTCCCCGTCATCACTCCCATTTAGCGGTAGAGTACAGGCACGTTCTGGCAGGCATAATCGTCTTCACCGAGGGGACTCACGCTACCGGGATTCCTTCACCAACCGCGTATGGGGTGACCGTATTGTCCCTGTGGCGGCGCACGATGCCGCGCCGTCTCTCATAGGCCCTGCATCATCGGGCGGCTCGCCCAGACCCAGCTGGGCTTCGAGCACAGAGAAGAAATATCCCATCTTGTTCTTCCGCGACTCTGCGTCAGGGGCACTGGCAGTCGCGCGGATCGCACCCGTTCGTTCCTGCGTGGTGGCCCGTGCCGCGTAGAGATGGGCGATGAAATCGTCCATCGGGATGTGGGCGTTGTGGTAGAGATTGGCCATGCGGGATGTCGAGGAGCGCAGTGACGCAGCATCGTTGAACTCGCGCCCGAAGTCCTGAACGAAGGTCAGCAATTGCTGCCGTGCCTCGCTCTCCGTGAACGTCGCCTCGGGGCTTTTGCCATTGTTGGCGGCGTTCTTCGTGGTTCGGGGCATACCCCTACCTCGATCAGATTCTCCGGCGTCCGCAAGAATTGTCCGATCTTGGTCCCGCTCGGTCCTGTTCTCGGGAGTCTCTTCAATATCAAAAGAATCGGGGGGGGCCTTTCGAAAATTCGAAGACTTTTTCTCTTTCTCTCTTTCTCTCTCTTTATATTGTGTGGGGTAATTTCTCCCCCACGGGGGAGGAGTAGTTTCTCCGCCACCCCCCTGGTGTAGTTTCTCCCCCACGGGGAGTGTAGTTTTTACGCCACCCCCGTGGCGTACTTTTTCCTCCACGGGGGGTGTACTTTCTTCCCGGTCCTCATGGTGGCCCTGACCGCCCGTCATTTCCGTGGGCTTATCATGTGTATCGGCGGCGAGAACATTGAGCCGATACGTCGTCGGCTCGTCCCCCTTCTCCACGCTGCGCCGTCGCTCCGTCATGATGATGTCCTGCTCTTCGAGACTACGGATAGCGAGGAGCAACGTCTTCTTGCTCAATCCCACGCCGCGGTCGAGTTGCCGCCCGCTTCGCGAGCATAGACCATTCAGCATCTGCGAGATGCTGATGTTGTCACTCTCCCGCTTGAAGCCGAACGTGCGCCGCATGATGTAGAGCAGCACCTTGAGTTCGGCACCGGAGAGATCCGGGAGCTGCTCGTCGAAGAGCTCGTCCGGCACCTGCGTGTAATTCGGGCCCGCATACCCCCTGAATCGCGCCCGGTTCTGATCCGGCATCGTTGCCTCCCCCGACGTGTGACGTCCTCGATATCCCCTCATGCGTGCCCGATGATCATCAACCAGCGTGCCCAGCGGCAACACGCTGCCCCGGCGTGTTTATCGTTCGTTCGTTCGTTCGTTCGTTCGACCGTTATGACGCGCGATGTAGAGGTCAAGCGCATCCTGGACGAGATCGCCGAGCTTCGGCTTCTTCCCCGTCGCGCCGAAGATCTGTGACTGGATCGCGGAGAGCGCGAGGAGTTGATCGCGGCCCACGTCGAAGGAATGGCGGACCCGCGTTCGTTCGTTCGTTCGTTCGTTCGTTCGACCGTTTGCCCTGGGAGGCGATACGTCCTTCATTATTTCGACCGTTCGACTATTCGACCGTTCGACCGTTCGTTCGTCTACCGACGTATCGCTCTGCTCTCTCGCGGCCACATCATCCTCTTCGACGGCGGCTCGTTCGCTCTCGACCTCCTCGCGGGAACGGAACATGCCGCCACCGAATTGCGGTTTGTACTCAATCGGCGACCGTTTAGGCATTCGCTACCTCCTGTGCCACTTCGAGATACGCTTTCGCCCCCTCGAGATCGGGATGCAGCAGCACGAGCGGTTTCTGCTCGTTTGGCGCTTCGTGAAACCGCACGGAGGACTTGATGTAGGCATCGAAGAGGGGAAGCTGCTGCCGCTTGCAGAGCTGCGTGAGATACTCGAATATCTCCCGGCTGTGGAGAGTGCGATTGTCGTAGTTCGTCGCGAGGATGCCCATGAGTGAGAGATGTGGGTTCAGGTCGCTGCGCACCTGCTCGATCGTCCCCAGCAGCGTATCCAAGCCGCGCAGTGCCATGTATTGGCAGGCCATCGGGATGAGCACGGAATGCGCGGCGGTGAGGGCATTGATCGTCAGCATGCCGAGAGTCGGCGGTGTGTCGATGATGATGAAGTCGTACTGCGTGAGGATCGGTTGCAGCTTGCGCTGGAGTACGAATTCGCGTGCCATCATCTCCTTAAGTTGCAGTTCGGCAGCGGCGAGATCGATGTTCGAGGGTGCGAGGTGGAATCCGTAGGCGGTCTTGGCGATCACCTCCGTGAGCGGGGTCCCCGACTCGATGAGCACGTTGTGGATACTCTTGTGCAGGTCGGTGGTATCCATCCCGATGCAGAGCGCGCACCCGGCCTGCGGATCGAGGTCAATCAGCAGCACACGCTTACCGAGTTGCGTGCCCAAGAGCGCGGCGAGGTTCACTGCGGTCGTCGTCTTGGCCACCCCACCCTTCTGATTCGCGACGACGAGTACGCGCGCCTTGCCCTCATCGCGCTGCTCCCCGACAAACTCGGCGAGGTCGCTCTCGCGCACCCGGTAACTCTTCCCGAGCTTCACGCCCTTCAGTTTTCCCTCCTGAATGTAGCGTGTGACCGTGTTCGGGTGCAGCTTAAGCCGCGCGGTGATCTCTTTGGTCGTGAGCCAGGTGTCCATGGATACCTCTGCCACGGGTGCGATTCCTTTCTCAAACCGTATAATGACCACCGATTCCTCACAATGACACCACAATAGTGGATGTACGTACGCTATGTCAAGGGGAAAAAGGTGATGTGTGTCGCGTCTTTGCGGCGAAGGGCAGGATTGTGTGTTCCTTGTATATGCCTACGTGGACGGCGCTCACCCCGGGTCGGGATGATTCGCGCCCATTCCGCTTTTCTTTCTGCTATGCATATCGTCATTTGGGGCGGGTGATGAAGATCACGCGCCCGACGAT
>JALYUS010000162.1 GCA_030853625.1 Chloroflexota bacterium | reverse complement strand
GCGGTGACGCGATCGGCGATCTGCCGGTAGAGCGGCGTGCCGCTCCCCGGTTCCAACGCCCCAAGATCAAGATCGTCGCTCCCTGCCATGCTGCCTCCGCTGTCCGCTCGCGCCTCCCATCCAGTATACGGCACGCCGCAATGAAGGGGCTGTATTCAGTGTATGAATGGTGTTGGCAGGCTTCCAGTATCGAGCAAGACGATCACGAACATGCGCTGTCAATATTTTCGCCACAAATGCCGTGGATGGTAATAATGGAGTTCATTTGCTGATAGATTTCCGTTACTGAGAAAAGCGTCAAGTGCGAGGGATGCCTGTAGGACAGAGGCATGGTGAGAGAGGACGAGAATACCCGCGTGGGATCGCCCCATGTCCAGTGCAACCGACCATCCGACCCATGCGCCATGCAAGAGGTAATAATCGCGCCAGTTTCGCGTAATGAGGACACGCGCATCTTGAGCGGCGGCGAGGAGATGTTCATGATCCGATGCCGTCGTCATCCCGAGGCTGGTCGCCGTCTCAATCGCGTATTTCGGCGCGCCGTTGTCTCGGAGCGTGTACAGATAGTCGGCAATTGCGAGCGGAACATCATGGTCAATATGGAGACGGATCGGCACGATCAGGCTGGTGGTTCATTGGCGGCGAGATGTCCATCAATCGCTACGCGGGCGCGTCGGTCCGTGCGATAAAAGAGGATCGCTGTTTCGACCGCCTCTACCGGTAACTGGTAGTCGCGCGCGACCAGTTCAAGATTCTCACCGGCGCCATATTTATAATGCCCAACGAGCGCCCAGACAGGCGTATGAAAATCTTTGAGACGCTCAGAGCCAGGCCACGGGCGTTTGGGATCCTGCTCGATATATCGGGCAATGCGCGCTGTGCGCTCTTCATTCGTCATATTTCCATGTCCGCGAACCGTGACCACGATGATGCTCCTATCGGGAAGTCTCAGCCAGCGCAACATGAGAGTCTCGCTATTTCTGTAGTGTAAAGCGCAGTGCTGATAGTGACAAGGTGATTTCGACCCCCTCACTTGACAGCGCGAGGAAGCATGATACGCTATCAATAGGTACAATAGAGATTGTATCTAGATACAATAAAAATAGGAGGTGGAACGTGCAGCGATATTTGGAACGGCCATTGACGCAGGTGCGGCGGAAGGATCGTGTGCTGGCGGATGAGGAATGGATGGACCGAATGCTGGCAATTAGCGCGCTCGGCCACCTCGCGATCAGCCATGAGGGGCAGCCGCTCCTGCACAGCAACTACTTCTGGTTCGATGGCGAGCACCTCTACTGGCATACCGCGCAGGTCGGCAAACTGCGGGCGATTCTGGAGCAGGGCGCCGCGCGCGCCTGCTTCACCGTCACGGAGTTCGGCCGGGTGCTGCCCGCCGGGACGCCGTTCGACTTCAGCACGGAGTACGCGAGCGTCATTCTCTACGGCACGGTGCGCGTCGTGGATGATGCCGTGGAGAAGAAGTACGCGCTGGAAGGCGTGATGACGAAATAAGCGCCGCAACTCGTCGCCGGTGTAGATTATGAACCGATGCCGGACAGCGACATCGCGATCACGAGCGTCTACCGCTTCGACATCGAGACGCGCGTCGGCAAGCACAACATCAAGCCGGAGGAGTATCCGGCCTATCCGTATCCGCACGGCTCATTTATTGACGCCGAGCGGGAAGCGGGCCGCGCGACGATGCGCCCGAAGGAACTCGCGTAACATCCGCACGATACGAGAGGCATGCAGATGTCCGAATGGCGGCGCATTCACATCATCGGGGGGGCGGGCAGCGGCAAGAGTACACTGGCCCGCGCAATTGCGTCCTCGCGTGCGCTCCCTGTCTACGATCTCGATGCAGTCGCGTACGAGCATGGCGCAGGGGTCAAACGCTCCCTGGATGCGCGGCGCGCCGATGTGCGGCGCATTGCCGGGCAACCCGGTTGGGTGACCGAAGGGATTTTCCTCTGGTGGACGGACGAACTGCTCCGCGCCGCAGATGTGATTCTCTGGCTGGACTTGCCTTGGCGGATCGGTGCGCGTCGCGTCGTGATCCGCCATGCGCGCGCCAGTATCGCGGGGACGA
>JALYUS010000143.1 GCA_030853625.1 Chloroflexota bacterium | reverse complement strand
TTCCTCTGCTCCCCAGCCTGCCGTGGTTCTCATCATCTCATCACGTGCAGCCGCGTGAACCAGGTTCTCGTCTGGTCGTTGGTTGTCAATGCGCGCCGCGACGGTATATCCCGTCGTCTCCTCTATGTATCTCTACAACGCAAGAGGCGTGCCAGCAGGTATCGAAAGGGGGCCTTGCGGCCCCCAGGAATGCAAACCAATCCCCACCGCCGTTAGCCGTTGGCGAGGTCCGTGTTGACTTTTGACTGGATCTGCTTCGCGGCGTCCGCAGCCGTCAGTTGCTTGTTAATCAACTGTGTCTCGGCGTTTTGGATATCCGTTCGCGCCTTTGTCCATCCGGCGGGTTGCGGCTCGCCCTTGCCGTCTTGTGCGATGTCGAATGCGGCACGGTTGAGCGGCTTGCCGCTGACAAACGTCTTGAAGGTATCCGACTCCGCAGCGGATTTGCGCACCGGCAGATAGCCGGATTGGATGGACCAATAGGCTGTGACATCTCTGGAGGTGAAGTACTTGAGAAAGAGCCAGGAGGCCAGTTGCTTCTCGGGTGTGGACTTGAAGACGATCGCATTCGCTCCATAGAGCGCCGTCTTCGGAGTGTTGACATTGTCCGTCCCTTGCGGGATGACGGTGCCATTCCACGCGAACTTGTCGCCCTTCGTTGGGTCGTTCGGGTCCTTCTGCATCGCGGCGCCGATGTAGGCGCGGCCGGTGCTGGAGCCGAGGAAGAACGGGGCATCGCCGTTCGTGAAGATCGATTGGTCCTCGTTGCTCGGTGCGTCGGTAATGAATGTCGTTCCGGCCTTCGCCATATCCTCCAGCACCTGGAGAGCGGCGAGTGCCTGTGGCGAGTCGAATTTCGCCTTCTTATTGTCCGCAGTGATCACTTCTCCGCCGAAGGAGAAGACCATGCCGTCAACGTCCGAAGTCTCCGCCCGCACAGGATAGCCCTTTTTGCCAGCCTTTACCGTCGCCGCCGCCTGCGCCTTGAACTCGTCCCACGTCTTGGCGGGGCCATTGAAGCCGACCGACTTGAGCATGTCCATATTGTACCACATCATCAGGATGGACGACGTGAAGGGCGCGGAGAGGATCTGGTTGTTGAAGTCCGGGTAGATGTTCCGGTCGAGGAAGCCGGGAAAGATGTCTGTCAGGTCCGCGTTCGTCCAGCCGTAGGTTTTGCTGTTGATGTACGGCGTCAGGTCGAGCAGCGCATTGGCCTGCTGGTAGTTGGCGACGTTGTTCTCGTAGCCGACTGCCATCGCGGGGATCTGCTTCGCCTGGATGCCGACCTGAATCTTCTGCGCGATTGTGTTGTAGTCGCCGATGTACTGCGGCGTGACGGTGATGCCGGGATTGGCGGCATTGAAGTCCGCTGCAATCTTCTTCAGCGCGTCTTCGTTCTGCTTCGTCTGGACATGCCAGAAGTCTACCGCGACGGTCTTGCCCTTCAAGTCAACCTTGTCAACATCGCTCCCTTGCCCCGCCGTGGTCGCGAACTTCTGCGCGACCACCGATTGCCCAGCGGCCAGTTTGGAGGTATCAATCGTCCCCGCAGCAGCCGAACCGCTGGCCGTCGTCGCGCTGCCGGTTGTCGAGCCGGAGGTCGAGGCGGATGTGCCGCTCGCCGCAGTCGAGACGGCAGGCGCGCTCGTGCTCGCCGCACCGGTCACACTGCTTGCGGCTGATTTAGTCGCGGCAGTCGTTGCGGCAGTCGTCGCAGCGCCACCGGATGCTGGGGCCGTCGTACCGGCAGGCTTCGGTGTATCGGTCGCCTTGCTGCTCCCACATGCCGCGAGGATCGCCGCCCCCGCGCTCCCGGCGATAGCGCCGAGCAACGCCCGCCGGTTCAATCGTTTGCCAAACAGTCTGTTGTCGCTCACCGTGACACTCCTTTGTGTACTGACCTCTATCCCCGCCCACGTCGGGAGGGGAACCGAAAGAACCTAACCCCCAGCCCCTTCCCGCGAGGAAGGGGTGACTCATTGTGATTATCCGGGTGTTCCGCTTAACGCCCCGATCCTTAGGAGGCTCACTCCCCCTTCCTCGCGGGAAGGGGGTCGGGGGGTTAGGTCCCCGGCTATCCCTTGACGCCGGACGATGCAACACCCTCGATCAACTGGCGCTGCACAAAGAAGTAAAGGATGGCGATTGGGACAATTGTCAGCGCCGTGCCCGCCATCATGATCGGGAAGTTATTGTTCCCCGCATCGCTCGTCAACTGCCGAAGACCCACCTGGATCGGCCGCACATTGTCGCTCGTCGTCACGATCAGCGGCCAGACGAACGAGTTCCACGAGCCGATGAAACTGAAGAGCGCCAGCGTGACGAGCGCGGGGCGCGCGAGCGGCACCGCGACACGCCAGAGGACACTCCACGGGCTTGCGCCGTCAATCACTGCCGCCTCAAAAATCTCCTTCGGGATGCTGAGAAAGAATTGCCGCACGAGGAAGATACCGAACGTTCCTGCCGCCCACGGAACGATCTGCGCCCAGTACGTATTATACAGGTGCAGGTTCTTGATGAGAATGAAGTTCGGGATCAGCGTCACCTCGAAGGGGATCATCAAGGTAGTGAGCAGGAGCGCGAAGATCACCCGCTTGCCGGGAAAGTCCGTTAGCGCGAAGGAATACGCCGCCAGCACGGAGGTCGTGAGGTTACAGATCACGGTAATCCCGGCGATCAAGAGTGTATTGAAGAGATACCGCCCGAACGGCGCCGCATGGAAGGCATTCGCGTAGTTCTGGATTTGCGCGTGTTGCGGCAGGAGGGTCGGCGGCGACTGGAGGGATTCGGTCAGCGTCTTGATGCTCGTCGCGACCATCCAGTAGAACGGAAAAAGCGCGCCAATCACGAAGAGAATCAGGACGATATGGGCGATCAGGTTCCGCCGCGCGCGGGCCTGCGCCGTGCGAACCGTCCGCGATTGCACACGCGTTGTCGGCTGCGACACAGTACCCCGTGCTGCACGGACCGCCATGCGATTAGCCTCCCGCCCGGCCGACGCGGCGTTCCTCGCCGAGCCGAAGTTGGATCAGTGTAATGATGAAGAGGATGACGAAGAGCAGCATCGCGATCGCGGCGCCATAGCCGACGTTCACCTGCTGGAAGAACTGATCGAAGATGAAGAAGGTGATCGTCTCGGTCTTCTGCGCCGGCCCGCCGAGCGTCATGGCGTAGATCGGGTTGAAGATCTGGAAAGCCCGCAGCACCGAGATAATCGAGAGAAAGAGGATCGTTGGCCGCAGGAGGGGCGCGATGACGCGCGTGGCGATCTGCCACTGGTTTGCGCCGTCAATCTCCGCAGCCTCGATCACTTCCCGTGGCACATTGGATAGCCCGGCGAGGAAGATGATCGTGTCGAAGCCGATGGAGGCCCAGAGCGAATAGACCATAATCGCGACGAGCGGCAGCGGTGGGCCATACAGAAGATGTGGCAGATGAATGCCGAAGTTCGACGCGATCAGATCGAAGAAACCGCGCGTATCGAGCAGCCAGCGCTGGTTGCCGATCCCGAAGAGACCGAGGAAGGCGTTGATGAGGCCCGCGCCATCCTGCTTGTACATCCAGCCCCAGACAATCGCCATCGCGAGCGGGGGCGTGATATACGGCAGGAAGAGCACAACCCGGTAAAATGTCCGCCCTGCGATCGGCCGGAAGAGCATGATGGCGAGGAAGAGCGCGAGGGCCAGCCCGATCGGCACCGTCCCGACGACGAACCAGAGCGTCGTCCGAATTGAATCCCAGAATTCCGTCGAATGGAGCGCCTGGGTGTAGTTATTGAGGCCGACATACGCCTGTTTCTGGATTTTCCACTTATGGAGGCTGATATAGAAGGCGTAGAAGATCGGGAAGATATGGAAAAGTCCGAGGATAATCACCGCCGGCAGGATGAGCAGATACGAGAAGCCGAGCGAGCGAGGACGCGCGCCGAGGCGCGTGCGCATCCCGGAGGTGGCGACACCGGGAACCGCGAGGGCTGGCTTCACACGCTGTTCGCGCACCGATGGCTCCGTGACTACACCGACATCCTGCCATACTCCCGCACTCTTGTACCATCCCTGTATGAGCGAATGATATGCGCGCGATGAGCGGAGTGCAAGCGCGAGCGAAGTGTCAGCAGTTGGTAGCACGCAGTTGGAGGAATGACACGAGGCCGTTCGTCTTTCTGACCACTGACTACCGATACGGCGCTTTTGGCACGCTCTTGTGCCGCGTGCTATACTAGCATCGTGCGTCTTCGCAGAACCGCTGGTACGGATCAGCCGCGAGACGAGAATCCGCGAGCGAGGTTCCGACCAGCGAGCGAGAAGGACAAAGGCAGTGGCCAAGAGTTTGTATGTTGGTGGTCTCCCCTACACCACGACGGAGTCGGCAGTGCGCGAGCTCTTCACCGAAGTCGGCGAAGTGAGCACCGTGCGTCTCATCATGGATCGGGAGACGGGGCAGAGCAAGGGCTTCGCCTTCGTTGACATGGCGGACGACGCTTCGGCGTCCGAGGCGATCACGAAGTTCAACGGCTACCAGTTCGGTGGGCGCTCGCTCGTCGTCAACGAAGCCCGGCCGCGCGAAGAGCGCACGGGCGGCGGCGGTGGCGGCGGCTATCGTGGCGGTGGTGGCGGTGGTGGTTACGGCGGTGGCGGTGGCTACGGCGGTGGCCGAGACCGTGGCGGCAGCCGAGACTACTAAACCCGGATACCGAGCAACGAAACGCGACGGGGGCCAATCGGCCCCCGTCGTTCTTTGTGTGCGGCTATACATGATCGCGGAACCAACCCGCGATGCGCTGGAGGCGTTCGAGGCGGTGCAATGGCTGGCCGCTGCGTGAGAGTTCGTGCCCCTCGTCCGGGAAGCGGACGAGGGTGACTTCACGGCGAAGATAGGTCAGGGCGGTGAAGAACTGCTCCGCCTGCTCGATCGGGCAGCGTAGATCGCGCTCCGAGTGGATGAGCAGCAGCGGCGTGACGACCTTTGTGACGTGCATCAGGGGCGAGCGGTCGAGATAGAAGGGTAGGTTCTCCCACGGCGGGCCACCCCACTGGAGGTCATTGCCGAGATAGCCGTTATCGGACACGCCCCACTTGGAGAGCATGTTGCAGATCGAACGCTGTGCCACCGCCGCTTTGAAGCGGTCGGTCTGCGTGATGACCCAGTTCGTCATGTAGCCGCCGAACGAGCCGCCCGTCACGCCGAGGCGGGCGGGGTCAATCCACGGCGCGCGGGCGATCGCCGCGTCCACGCCAAGCATCAGATCGCGGTAATCGTTGCCGCCCCAGTCGTCGTTGGAGGCCATCGTGAACCGCTCGCCGTAGCCCGTGCTGCCACGCGGGTTGATGAAAAGGACGCCTTGCCCTTGCGCGGCGAGGCATTGGAACTCGAAAACGAACGCCTCGCCATAGGCGGTGTGCGGCCCGCCGTGGATTTCCAGCACGAGCGGGTATGTTTCGCCGTCACGCCGCCCGACGGGTGGCATCAGCCAGCCCTGCACCTCCCAGCCTTCCGCGCCCGCGTAAGTGAACGATTCCGGTGCGGCGAGTTCAACCGCAGAGAAGAAATCGCCATTGGCATCCGTCAGCCGTCGCGGCTCCGCGTCCGTTCGGATATACACGTCGCCGGGGTTGAGGCCATCGCCGAGGTTGAGCGCGAGCGTTCCGCGATCCCGTGCGAAAGCGAAGGATTGCACTTGCCGCACGCCATCCACGACCCGTTCAGCGTCACAGCCGTCGAGGGTAACGCGCCAGAGCGGTGTTGTGCCGCGCGTTGAGGCGAGAAAAAAGAGCGCGCTGCTGTCCGGCGACCAGAACGGGCGGGTCGCGGTCAACCCGGCGCGGCTATCGCTGGAGACATCGAGGCCGATATTCAGATCGAGCGTCGGTGTCAGGTCGCACGCCGCGCCACCCGCCGCCGGAATCACCCAGAGGCGGCTGACCGCCCCGGCGACATTCGCCCGCCCGCTGCCGACGAAGGCGATCCGCGCGCCGTCCGGCGACCACGCGGGGGCGTCAACTGGCCCCTCCGGTGTCGGCAGGCGGCGGGCGTCGCCCCCGGTGGCAGGGATGACGTAGAGTTCGGTCGCGTTCGTGAAGTCGGCGTCCGCCATCCGCTTGGAGACGAAGGCGATCTCGTTGCCATCCGGCGACCATGCGGGGGAGCCATTGTCGTGATCGCCCTCGGTCAGGCGTCTCTCCGTGCCGTCGAGCGTGACCATCCAGAGATGGTTGCGGCGGTCGTAGATGAAGCCGCGTCCGTCCGCCTTGTTGCGGATGCGCGTGATCGTCAGCACGTCGTCCGTGACGCGGCCTGTTGGGTCTTCTTTGTCCGGTAGGGGTGCGATCTTCTCGCCGCGCACAAAGACAAGGCGAGCGCCATCTGGCGCCCACGCGTAGTCACTGACCGGCTGGTCACCGCTGGTGAGGCGACGCGCTTCGCCACCGATGCCGGTCGTCGGGATGACCCACAGGTGGCGCTTACCCTTGCCGTCTCGATCCGATAGGAAGGCGAGCCAGCGCCCGTCCGGCGACCAGCGCGGCTGCCCGACCGTGCGCGGCTCACGCGTGAAGCGGACGGCGTCGCCCACGCTCCCCGTCGCGGGGATCGTCCATAGATCGCTCCGGTACTCGTTCGTCTCGCGATCCATCCGCGTCTGCACATAGCAGATCGTCCCGCCATCCGGGCTGATTGCCACATCGCCGATCAACGTCAGATTGAACAGATCATCCGGCCGCACCGGCCGCCGTGTCGCTGTCGCGCTCGCCATCCTTCGTTTCCCCTCCTGCCGCACCGGCGCGCGGCGCCTCATCGCTCGCTGTCATCGTCGCATCGGGATTAGTATAGTGGAGGAAGTAGAAGCAGGAAATGCGGCGATCGCCTTCGGTTTGCCGACTGCCACCAGGAAAATCGCCCACGACTGCGTAACACCCAAGATATTCGGTGCCCGTTGTTATTCAGCCGCAGGCGTATACCACCACGATCAGCCGACGATGTTCACCATCCGGTCCGGGACGATAATGACTTTTTTCGGCGCGCGCCCGCTCAGGTATTCCTGGACGCGCGCGGAGGCCAGAGCCAGCGCGCGCAGCGTCGCCTCGTCCGTGCCGGGGGCGACGGAGAGCCGGTCGCGCACTTTGCCGTTCACCTGCACGGGGATGACGATTGCCGACTCCTTTGCCAGTTCCTCGTCCCACGTCGGCCATGCCTGCTGATGGACGCTGTAGATTCCGCCTTGCCGCTCCCACAATTCTTCCGCCAGGAAGGGCATCACCGGCGCCAGCATCAATGTCAGGGCGCGGAGCGCCTCGCTGTATTGTGCGGTCGTGAAGGCGTCACGGTTCGCGCCGATCCAGTTCCCGAACTCCATCAGTGCAGCGATGGCGGTGTGGTATTGATAGGCGCTCAGTTCCCTCGTCACGCGCTGGATCGCCTGATGCAAGGGGCGCATCGCGACGCCCGTACCGCCGACGGGCGCGGCCTCAGTCACCAATCGCCAGACACGTTCCACATAACGCGTCACACCGACGAGATTCATATCGCGGAAGTCGTTGTCCTGATCAAATGGCCCCATGAAGAGCATGTAGGTACGGAAGGCATCCGCGCCGATGCGCGCGATGTACTCATCCGGGTTGACGACATTGCCGCGTGACTTGCTCATCTTCGCGCCGTCTTTGGTCACGAACCCATGCAGCCGCAGCCGCGTGAACGGCTCCTCGAATGGCAGGTAGCCCAGGTCGTGCAGCACCATCGTCACGAAGCGGGCGTAGAGGTGATGCATGACGACGTGCTCTTTGCCGCCGAAGTACATATCCACAGGCAACCACTGTTCCAGTCGTTCGCGGTCGAAGGGGCGATCATTCCACTCGGTACACGGGTAGCGTAGGAAATACCACGATGAATCCAGAAAGGCGTCGGAGACGTCGGTCTCGCGCTCGGCCGGTCCGCCACAGATCGGGCAGATGGTGTTGACGAACGACGGCACCGATGCCAGCGGCGATTTCCCGGTGCCGGCCGGATGGAAGTCCTCGACTTCCGGCAGCAGCACCGGCAATTGATCCTCCGGCACCGGCACGATGCCGTCCGTCGGGCAATAGATGATCGGGATCGGCGGACCCCAGTAGCGCTGGCGCGAGATCAGCCAATCGCGCAGCCGGTAGGTGACGCGCGGTCGGGCCACGCCCGCTTCCGCCAGCCAGGCAACGACCGCACGCTTCGCCTCATCCGACGACAGGCCATCGAACTGACCGGAGTTGATCATCGTACCCGTACCGGTATACGCCGCGTCCGCGATCCCGACATCACTCGCGACGACTTCGACGATCGGCAGGTAGAATTTGCGCGCGAATTCGTAGTCCCGCTCGTCATGGCCCGGTACCGCCATGATCGCGCCGGTCCCGTACTGGACGAGCACGTAATCAGCGATCCAGATCGGCACACGTGCGTGGGTCGCGGGATTGACCGCATACGCGCCGGTGAAAACGCCGGTCTTCTCCCGCTCGGCGTTGGTCCGCTCGATCTCCGTCTCGTTCTGCGCCCGCTCGACATACGCCGCGACTGCCGCACGCTGTTCCGGCGTCGTGATCCGCTCGACCAGTGGATGTTCCGGCGCCAGCACGACGTAGGTCGCGCCGAAGACGGTGTCCGGCCGCGTCGTGAAGACTGGGATCGGCTCTCCGGGCGCCGTGGTATTGGTATCGGGGACGGCGGCCGTGAAAACGAGTTCAGCGCCCTCGCTGCGCCCGATCCAGTAGGCCTGGCGGCGCTTACTCTCCTCCGGCCAGTCCAATTTTTCGAGGTTGTTCAGCAGGCGGTCGGCGTAGTCCGTGATCGAGAAGAACCACTGTGTCAGTTCCCGCTGCACAACGAGCGTGCCGCACCGCTCGCACCGGCCGTCAATCACCTGTTCGTTCGCCAGCACCGTCAGGTCCTTGGGGCACCAATTGACTGCGGCTTTCTTGCGCACCGCCAGCCCCGCCTTATAGAGTTGCAGGAAGAGCCACTGCGTCCAGCGGTAGTAGGCTGGCTGGCTGGTGTCAACGGAGTGTGTCCAGTCGAACATCGCACCGATCTGGCTCAGTTGCTCCTCGCGATAGCGACGCGTCGTGCGCGCCGTCAGTTGCATCGGGTTCGTGTCTATCTTCAGGGCATAGTTCTCCGTGTGGATGCCGAAGGCGTCGAAGCCCATCGGCTCGAAGACCTCGTAACCGCGCATCCGCTGAAAAC
>JALYUS010000132.1 GCA_030853625.1 Chloroflexota bacterium | reverse complement strand
CTACCGCTAACGGTAGTTTGTGGGATGCGGTAGACAGATCGCATCGGTGGTCGCAGCGAGGCATGTGCCGTACCACGTACGTCCCAGCGATGTCACAAGACGTCTTTGTTTAGCCTTGATTCGATACCACCATCTCGAATCCACAAACTACCGCTAACTCGTTCATGCCAACAAGTGCGGCCATCGGTTGACCGCGCCGTTCGATAATGACATGCTGTCCCTGATAGGCGACCTCTCCAACTAACTCGGAGAGATGTGCCTTTGCTGTTGTACTCACACGTCGATTTGCCATCATTTCAGTCCTGCCGTGGAGATGACCACAAAGGTCAAGATGCAGGGCTTATGCGTTCTCGGTGAGATACATACCAAGCAGGGCAAGTGCGGCATGGACATCGCCGCTGTAGCAGCGTAAGCGCTCAGCAATCGTGCGCCACCCCGCCCGATGCAGCACGCTGACAACCGTATCACGTAAAATCGCCATGTTGCTCGGCCCGTTTCCTTTGTGGATCAAACTGCGATCCTCGCCCAGCGTCACATCCTTGACATAGTGCAGTCCATTCTCGATCTGCCAATGCCCACGCACTAACGCCAGCAACCGATCCGCGTCCGCGACCGCAGCGGGCAGGCTGGTGATCCCATAACGCACCGCCGTTTTCCGTTCTCCGCGCTCCCACCACGTCCGCTCAATCCGCATCACCTGCGCCAGTCCGGGCCAGTCGAGATAGTCATTCAACTCGGTCGAGGTCATCAGGTGGCGCACTTCGAGGCGACCGTGTCCTTTGTCCACCGTCGTCGCCGCGCGCATGTCCCACGGCGACAAACTCGCTGCACGCAAGGCGGCATCGGCACGGGAAGCGAACAACGTCGTGATCGCCCGGAGCAAGGTCGCCTGATTCTCCTTGACGATCAGCATGGGTTCGCTGCGCTCTCGCTCGCCGTCCGCGTCCAGCACCGTTTCGCATACGTCGGCGTGGCAATAGAGGGCATCACCGGTCAGCACACACCCCGTCCAGTCGAGGCGGGCGATGAGCGTCGGGGCGGCGGCGAGTTCGGCCTCCGCTTTCTCCCCCGTGTGGTCAAGCGGTAACTGGGCGAGGACGATGCCGAGGTCATGCACGACGGCACTGAGCATATGCACCGGATATTCCGGGCGATCAGCGCAGGCGAGCCGACCGCGCTGCGCTTTGCCGTCAAAGGCGATGCCGACGCTGCCTTGCGGATCACTCTCCGGGGAGCGAACGGGGGCGAAGCAGGCAGTGAGCGCAATCGTCAGAGGCAGCGGATCGAGTTTGCGGAAGAGGCGTTGCAGGGTGGTTTGATGCGGGGTGACACCAACGGGAAAGCCAAGTGCGGCAAGGACAGCGGGAGATTGGCGCTTTCCCCATTGAGCAATCGCAAGGAGCGAAAGATGGTTGGAGAGCAGGGCGACGATCACCAGGGCGAGCATCGCTGCAAGGGGAAAGCGGCGACCGTGGGGGCGGCGCGGATCGGGAAGGGTCGTGAAGGCTTCGCACAGGCGCGCAAGGGTAATCGGCGAGAGCCGTGCGGTTGCATCGCTACCGGGAGAGTGCATAGACTGCATGGAACGCTCCTTTGTGATTGATCTTCGCGTAAGACACGAAAATCGTAGCAAAGGAGCGTCTTGCGTGCGAGGAATGCACCCGACCCGAGAACGCATAAGCCCTGGGTCAAGATGGTCCATTGTATCATGATGGATGTGAATGCAGTATTCTGATGGTATGTAACGAAAGAGGTTGGGGTTTGGTGTGTTTACCAAGGTGCTGATTGCCAATCGGGGAGAGATCGCCGTTCGGATCGCGCGAACGCTGCGGGCGATGAGAATCGGCGTTGTCGCGGTCTATTCGGAGGCGGATCGGACGGCGCTCCATGTGCAGGTCGCGGACGAGGCGTATTGCATCGGCCCTGCCCCGGCGTTGGAGAGCTACCTCAATGTCCCCGCCATTCTCGATGCCGCGAAACAGAGCGCTGCGGAGGCGATTCACCCCGGTTACGGCTTCCTCTCCGAGAATGCCGACTTCGCGCAGGCCGTCGCGGACGCGGGGATCGTCTTTATTGGCCCACCCGCCGAGGCGATTCGCACGATGGGCGATAAGGCGGGCGCGAAGCGGCTAATGGAAGCGGCAGGCGTCCCGACGGTGCCCGGCTATACCGGCGACGATCAGGCGGACGCGACGCTTATCACGGAGGCGGATCGGATCGGTTTCCCGCTGCTCATTAAGGCGGTCGCGGGCGGCGGCGGCATGGGGATGCGCGAGGTGCAGAGCGCGGCGGATTTCGCGGACGCTCTCGCCGCCGCCCGGCGCACCGCCCATCGCGCCTTCGGCGATGACCGTATGATGCTCGAACGGCTCATCCTTCGCCCGCACCATGTGGAAGTGCAAATCTTCGCGGACGCGCACGGGAACGTCCTCTCCCTCGGCGAGCGCGATTGCTCCATCCAGCGACGGCATCAAAAGGTGATCGAGGAATCACCCGCACCCGCCGTCACGCCGGAGGTGCGTCAACGACTAAGCAACGCAGCGGTCACGGCAGCCCGTACGACCGGATATGTGAATGCGGGGACGGTCGAATTTCTCCTCGATTCACGTGGAACGTTCTTCTTTCTTGAAATGAACACCCGCCTGCAAGTCGAACATCCCGTCACCGAGGCCGTGACGGGCCTCGATCTCGTTCGGTTGCAGGTAGAAGTCGCCGCAGGCCACCCGCTCCCTTTCACGCAAGATGAGATGACGATCACCGGCCACGCCATCGAATGCCGCGTCTACGCCGAAGACCCGGATCAAGAGTACCTACCCCAGGTCGGCGCGGTGACGGCGCTCGTCGAACCCAATCTCCCCGGTCTGCGGATAGACGGCTCACTTTACCCCGGCGCGACGGTCACGCCCTACTACGACCCGCTGCTCGCGAAAATCATCACACACGGCACGACGCGGGATGCGGCGATTGCCCGAATGAGCGATGCACTCGCGGGATACCGGATTGACGGCGTCGTGACGAACCTGCCGCAACTGCGCGCCATCGTTGCCACCGATGCCTTCCGCGCCGGGGAGATACACACCGGCTTCCTCACCGAGCATTGGCATCCATCGTCGCGACCGAGCGAGCTGCCCGCCGAAATTCTGCTCGCCAT
The DNA here is from genome assembly GCA_030853625.1 of Chloroflexota bacterium. Taxonomy (GTDB): domain Bacteria; phylum Chloroflexota; class Chloroflexia; order Thermomicrobiales; family JALYUS01; genus JALYUS01. The sequence continues at coordinate 6,384 of JALYUS010000132.1, read as the reverse complement.
CGCGGGCTACGAAGCGACCCGCCACACGATACCGTCACCGACCGCCGCCAACCCCTGGCAAACCCTCGGCCCCCTCCGCTTCGGCAGCGCCGCAATCCACGGCATCTACGAGAGCGCTGGCGCTCGCTACACCATCCACGCCGACCGCACCGATAACGATGCCTGGCACGTCACCCTTCCCGCTCCCGCTCCCTCTCTCCTTTCCACGGGAAAGGAGAGAGGGTTGGAGGGTGAGGTTGTCTTTGATCGCCTCTCCCGCACCCGCCTGTTTATTCGGCAGGGCGCGGCGATATACTCCTTCACACTCTGCGAAGATGACGCGGATCAAGATGCCTTCTCAATCACCTGGCGCGACCAGACGTATCTGATCCGCCGCGCCGCCCTGCCTGGCCCGGAGCGGATCGCGGAGAGCGGTGCGGCGCCGATTGCGGGCGCGACCAATCTCACAGCGCCGCTTACCGGCATCGTCACGCGCGTGCTCGTCCAACCGGGGGACCCGGTGCAGGCGCGGCAGCCCCTCGTTGTGCTGGAGGCGATGAAGATGGAGCACACCATCGCCGCGCCAGGTTCCGCGCGCGTCCGTCATGTTCACGCCGCGCCGGGTGATCGTGTCGCGGGCGGCACGGTGCTGGTCGAGTTGGAAGCCGCCGCTGCCCCCATCCCCGGCCCCTCCCCCGCCGCGCGGGAGAGGGGAGAAGAAGATGCATAACCGCCATCTGCCGTCCGCGCTCACCCCCATTGCCCTTTTTTTCGTCGTGGGAATGCTCTCTGCCCATTTCAGTGGGGCGCTTACGCTCAAAGGTTTCCTTATCAGCCTCACCGCTGCCATCGGCCTCGTTATCTTCGCCACCCAGGAGAATCGTGGCCCGTACATTTAGGAACGTGACAAGACGCACCGGGAAACGGCGGCCGGTCAGAAGCAAGTCACCTCTCTCCCGCTTTGCGGGGAGGGGCAGGGGGTGGGGGCAGTATGCACGTTCGCATCGTCGAGGTCGGCCCGCGCGACGGGTTGCAAAACGAACCGGTCTTTGTGCCGACCGCAGACAAACTACGCTTCATTGACTTGCTCTCGGATGCCGGCTTGCCCGTCGTGGAGGCGACCTCGTTCGTCAGCCCGCAGGCAATTCCCGCGCTTGCGGACGCCGATCAGGTCTTCCCCGCCATTACGAAGCGACCGGGAACGCGCTATCTCGCCCTCGTGCCAAATCTGCGCGGCCTCGACCGGGCGCTCGCAGCGGGTGTGCGGGAGATCGCCCTCTTCACCGCCGCGTCGGAGACCTTCACGAAGCGCAACATCAACATGACGGTCGCTGAATCCCTCGCCGTCTTCGCCGCTGTCATGGAACGGGCGCGACCGGCAGGCGTAACGGTGCGCGGCTACGTCTCGACTGCCTTCGGTTGCCCGTACGAAGGCTGCGTCCCGCCGGAGAAGGTCGTGGCGGTGACACAAAGCCTGTTCGCTCTTGGCGTGGCGGAAGTCTCGATCGGTGACACGATCGGCGTCGCTACCCCGAATCAGGTCACGGACATTGTGACGCTCCTCGCCAACAGCGTGCCAATCGGCAACCTCGCGCTCCATTTCCACGACACGCGTGGCACGGCGCTCGCGAATGCCTACGCGGGCCTACAGGCAGGGATTACCTGTTTCGACAGCGCGGCGGGCGGATTGGGTGGCTGCCCCTATGCGCCGGGCGCGTCCGGCAACCTCGCGACAGAAGATTTACTCTACATGCTCGACGGCCTCGGCATCGAAACGGGCGTGGACATCGGCAAAGTCGCCACCGCCTCACAATTCCTCGCCAAGGTCCTCGGCCACGCGCTACCCGGCCGCTACCTCGCCGCCTTCAACGCGACGCATGAGCAACCGCCAATCGCCTGACGGCATTTTCCTTTTGCATGCGTGCTCTCCCCTGCCGCGTCAGCGTTCGCGGCAAATCTCACTCTGCGAAGGCGCAGTATGCTGCAAAAGTTCGAAATCTCCCTGCTGCGCGACGAGTCGCCACTCTCCACTTGCTACCAGACTATCGAGTTTATTCCCTTCGGTTGCCGCGTCCCGTTGCCGATCGCCGAGGAGATAGACCGCGCAGTCAACCAGCGCGGGATCATAGGACGCGTTGCCGGGGAACGCGTAGAGCGCGCGACGCAGCGGCACCCGTGTCGCCGCGAGACTTGTCACGGCGAGCGGCGCATCGGGTGGGATCAACGGGATCAAGGAATCCACCGCAGTGACACGCGGCACATTCTCGCTATGATGCAGAAAATCGCCGATCTTGTTCGGTCGCGTATAGCCTTGTTGCAGCACGCTGAGGGCCAGCATCAGGAGGACCAGACTGATTGCGACTCTTCCCTGGTCCCTTCGCTTCACGATCGCCCGCAGTCGTGGGAACGCACGCATGATTGGATGCGTCCCCTGCGCAAGCGCGGCAACGGCGAGAATCACCGCGACAAACAGCCAGGGCGTGATGAAAGCGGAGTACTGGTGAAAGATGTCCCGCTGGTCGGCAAACGGCGCACCGGCAAAGAAATTGAGCAGGAACGAGGGCGCCGCGATGATGAGCGCGCGCGGCTGTAAGAGGGGCAGGAAGGCCAGGGCGAAAAGCAAACCAATCGGATAGTCCCACCAATCCCGGGCGAATACCGCCCGGAAAACGAAGAGCGGGTGCGTCGTGATCGTGCGGACGATCGCGCCGAGATTGTCTCCCAGCCAGCCGTAGTTTTCTAGATAGAGGAATTGCCTCCCCCCGGCGAATGCGGGGATAATCACCAGAGTCGCCAGCACCCAATAGCCACCGCCGATACCCAGTGGCAACCAACTGAAGGCGAACGAGCGATGGGTCAGCAAGCCGTAGCAGCCGAGCATCGCAACAATCAGTGCCGCATCGGTGCGATTGCTGATGGCGAGCAAAATGAGCGCCCAGAAGGCGGCAGTATACCCACGCGTCATGCACCAATATGCGAAGAGAAAGAAGGTCGCCGCGAAGAGGCGAGGTTGCACCTCGTACAGATTGTCATTCTGCAACGGCAGGTAGGAAAGGAAAAGCAGGGCGAAGAGAAGCGCGACGATGCGGTGATCCGGCAAGGCATCGCGCGCGATCAGAAAGATCGCGACCGCCCCGGCGCCAGCGGCGATGGTCTGGAGCAGCAATAGTGTGGCGATCGTCGGATGGAGGGCATAGAAAGGGAGGAGAACGAAGTGGAAGAGGAAAAGATCCTGGCCGAAGATCGTGCTTCGGTACGCGAACATTGACTGCGCCGCGACCCGGCCATGGAGCGTGTTCCAGAGGGGTTGGACATAAACGAGAGGATCGAAGCCCATCCGCAGGGTATCAAGTTGCCACTTCGAGACGAGAAAAATCACGGTGATGTAGACGAGGATCGCCGCACCGAGCAGGCAGGGAACGACAGAATCGAGCAGGTCGCAAACGGCGGTCATAAGACGAGCGAGGCTCGCCCGATACCACACATCACGATCACCCACGCATGCGCCTCCCGCTTCCGCTCCGGCACGGATGAGCGATCCACTATCAGGACAGCAAAAAACGCACGCCCCGCTCATAGCGGGTCGCGTTCGTCTATCAGCATACACAGTGCGACGCTGATTCTAGCCTACTATGTAAAATAGCGTTCAAGTGATGGGACAGGTGCATCTTTCGTCTTTATGTATGTCCGAACGTGACGGAATTTAGGAAACTCATCAAAAAGGGTGTTTCCGTGCGGTGTTCGCGCGGTCAGGTGGGTAATTGATTAATCATAAAGGTCGCGCCGCGTTCGAAGTATTCGCGCATGACGGCGCGATAGGGTTCGGGGATGCCGACATCGTCAATGGCCGCGAGCATATGGCCGACCCAAGCATCCCGCTCCCGCTCGCCGATGGCGAAGGGCATGTGGCGCATCCGCAAGAACGGGCGGCCGCGCTGCGCGGTGTACCGCTGTGGGCCACCGAAATACTGCGTGAGGAAGAGGAATTGCCCTTCCTTCCCCGGCGTCATGTCCGCCGGGAAGAGCGGGCGCAAAAACGGATCCGCCTCGATGTGACGATAGAAGGCGTCCACAAGGCGGCGGAACGTTTCGTCGCCACCGATGCTTTCATAGAGCGAAGGTGATTGGTTCACCTGGTCTCCTCATCTCCCTTCCATCACTTCGGCGCCGGAAGGAAAAGTATCGGGAGAACTATACCATCAGGCACGAGCGGGCCGGGGAGCGCACGGTGGCCTACTCCCCGGCGGATGAGATTGCATTCATCCAAGCCCATCGCACGATACCGTCCGCCTCGCTAATGACGCGGTGATGGGATTAGGTTGGTCGGTAGATGCAGGTCCGGGCCACCCCGTGATGGCGGATCCGGGTTCGTCGGCAGATGCAGGTCCGGCCCGCCCCGTGATGGCGGCGACGGAGCCGGGATTACCACGACGTAGGTGAATACCTGCACCAGCGTTCCGCCTTGATTATCTGCGTCCACGACCGTCACGTTGATCGTACCCGGTTGATGCGCGGGCGTCATGGCAGTAATCGTCGTGGCGTTGACAACCACCACATTCGTCGCGGCGACCCCATCGAAGGAGACGGACGCACCCGCCCGGAAGTTCGTCCCGGTGATGGTAACGTTCGTGCCGCCTAGAGTCGCTCCAGACGGCGGCAAGATCGCGTTTACGGTCGGCGCAACGAGCGTATCGGCAGGGATCGGCATCTTCAAGACGCCCCGTCCATGTGTCGCGACGAAGAGCGTCGTCAGCGCTTTGTCGGTGAAGACCTGGTCAATACCGACATTCGGGAGGCCGTTCTGCAACGCCGTCCACGACGCGCCGCTATTCGTGGAAAGGAATGCCCCGACGTCCGTCCCGACAACGAGGGCCGATCCGCCACTGATCGGGTAGGTGACAAGCCCTGTCACCGGCGCGTCCGGCAGGTTGCCGGTGATGTTCGTCCAACTCGTTCCCCCGTCGGTTGTCTTCCAGACGTGCCCGACGCCGAAGCCGCCGAACGTCGCATAGGCGATATTGCCCGTTGTATCGTTGCGGTCCACGGCGATCCAGGTGACGGGGGTAGACGGCAGTCCTTTCCCCGTCCAGAGATCGTTCCATGTTGCGGAGCCGACGACGTTGCCGGTCGTCGTCCGGTAGATACGGCCACCGTCCGTCCCCACATAAATAACGGCGCTATTCGCCGGCGCGATCATCACGGATTGGATGGCCTGGCCGAAGGAGCCAGAGTTGAAATTACTGAGATACCAGTTTGTACCAGTGTTAACCGTCTCGCAGAGGTATCCACCGCCGCCAAAGACGATGTGATTCGAGGCATTCGGGTCAATCATGAACGGCGAAATGAAGAGCGTGCCGGTCTGGCAACTGCTGCCGGTCTGGATGGCGGTCCAGGTGATTGCCGAACCCGCGCTCGCGTTCGTCGTCCGCTCCAGGACGTACGGAAACCACGCGAGAACCGTGTTCGGGTCGGTCTTGTCAATCGAGACGAAGCCGCCGTCGCCGCCACGGATACCGTTCCAAGTGCCGCTGGTCGTGGATGCGGTGCGGGAGGTGCCGTTGTCCTGCGCGCCGCCGATGACGACCGGGGTCGCCGTATAGTTCGCCGCCACATCCGCCCCATAGAATTGCGTGGTCACGAGATTCGTATTCAGATCGCTCCATGTGGACGCGGCGCCCTGATTGCCATTTGCTGTCTTCCAGGCGCCACCGTCATTAGCAACGTAGAGCGGGCGGGGCGTACCCGACGGCCCGAAGGCGGCCGCGTGATTGTCGGGATGAATCTGCGCGTCGCAGGGCACGGTCTGGTTGCAATAGACATTGACGGTCACCGCCCAGGTGTTCCCGCCATCAGTCGAATTGACGACATGGACACCACCCGCGTAGATGAGGTTCGCATTCGCCGGGTCTACCGCGATCATCGTGTCGTAGTAGCCCTGCCCGTTACTGCCGTCGGCGAGTAAGGCGTTCATGTAATTCGGCGGCTGCGTCGTGGTCAGGGTCCAGTGCGCGCCGCCGTCTGTTGTCTTATAGATGCCGCGCAGGTTATCCGGAAAATTGTTCACGGTGCCCGCGATGGCGAGATAAAGCGTCAGTGGCGCGCTGCGCGCGATCGCCACTTGCGTGCGGTCCCAGAGCACCCCGGGGAGCAGGCCGTTCATGATCGGGTTGAAGCTGCCCGCCGTCCCGCCCGTCGTAGATTTGTAGATGCCCGGGAAGCTGTACCCCGTGGCCGCCGCGCTGAGCACCACGTAGACGTTTGCTCCGTCAACGATGATGTCTGTCACGCGGGCAGTGGGAGAACCGACGCTAACCCCGACCCGCGTCCAGTTCGCGCCGCCGTTCGTGGACTGATAGAGTCCCTTCGTCGTCCCCGCCCAGACGTCTGGGCCGTTCGCCACCATCA
>JALYUS010000116.1 GCA_030853625.1 Chloroflexota bacterium | reverse complement strand
GGCGCTCGTGGACGTCGCGAGCGTGCCACTGACGGCAGTCGCGGGCGCATCGCCGCTATTGAGAAGGCCGACGGTCAGGGCGATCGTCTCGCCTGGCTCGACGACACCATTGCCATTGCCTCCCGCCGTATCGCTCGTGGTGACGCTCGCGAGGCCGAGGTTCGGTGCGGCCGTCACATCCCCATTAGAAACGACGAGCGCGAAATCCTGATTTGTTGACCCGGCCGCACCGGGGACGCCAATTCCGGCAAGATTTGCCGCCGTGACCTTGACCGTGAAAGGACCACTCGTCGTAGTGGGCAGAAAGACGTTCTCAACGTTATTTACGCTATCCGCCGTTCCACCGGGGACAGACATCGCGCCGCTCAAGACGTTTCCTTTGTAGACCTGCCCGCCGACCGTCACTTCGAGATCGAGGTCATTGACGAGCGCGCCGCCCGTCGTTGAACCGGGCGCGTCCGTCCAGACGAGGCTGACGCGAAACGGTTTGCCGGGGTCCGTCACTGTGCCATTCTTCACGAAGGTCTCGCCCGTCGTCGTGAAGGTCGTCGTCTGGTCTGCGACGTACCGATGGACCATCGGATCGAAGAGCGCGCCGAGGTTCGCATCTCCCCACCCCTGATTCGGGCTGGGCAGCGTGTCGTTGGCGCTCACGCCGGTGAGATAGCGCGGCGCGTTGAGGATCAGCGCCTTGAGCATCGCCGGGCTGGGCGTCGCGCCGGGCTTGATGACGCGCCCGTAGTAGTTGTAGACGAGCGAGGCCACACCCGCCACCGCCGGAGCGGAATGGCTCGTGCCGCTGGACCATGTATAAAGCGTCTGACCGTCCGGGTAATACCTCTGATCGGCGCTGCCTGTTCCACCGCCGCAGACGCCGCTGCCATCGTATGTCGGGTCCTTCGATGCCGGGCCCTGGATATGGGTGCCGGGCGCGACGATATCCGGCTTGTTGCGCCCATCTGCCGTCGGGCCGCGCGACGAGAAATCGGCAATATTGTCCGCGCTTGCGGCGGCGCTGACGCCGCAGCCGTCCGTAACGCCGTCAGCGCGCACATTCTCCGTTGCTCCCACGGTGAGAACGTTCTTCGCGGTACCGGGAGAGCCAATTGTTTGCGGGCCAGACGCAGAACATTGGAAACTGGGAACACCGCAGTTACCAGCGGAGAAGACGTGCAGAATTTGATGGCTATTGCTGCCGGAATCGGTCGCATCGCGCGTCAAAGTGTCGTACGCCTGCGCTTCGGCGTCGTATGCACCATCGGCATCGCTTCCCCAACTGTTGGACGTAATGTTGGCGCCCGCATTATATGCCGCGAGGACCGTTCCGACATCCGTGCCGCCGCACGCGCTCTCATCGAAGTTGCCAGTGCCATTCTGAAAGATTTTCGTCCCGGCAACGCGACCGTACGGCGAGACGCCGAGGCCGATATTGTAGCCATTGACATCAATGGACGACAGACCGGAACCATTATCGTATGCACCGACGATACCGGCGTTGAGGTTCCCATGCCCCGCCTGTCCATCCGCGAGGGTGTCAGTAGTGCAGTTGTTGTTGAAAACGAGACGCGAGGGATTCGCGAACACGCCACCCTGATGGAAGTCGGGATGGAGCGGATTGATCGAGCCGTCGTCAATGCCGTCGTCCACGACATCAACAACCGGATAATCGGTCGGGGTCGTCGTGAAGCCATTGCTTTGGAGCCACGCGCGATAGCCGGGGCCGGTGGGCACGACATTGCCGCCGGATAGCGTGACATTGCCGGCGACAATCTGATCCTGCACCTCGTCCTTCTTCTTCGGCGGTGTATATGGCTCGACGTTGAAGACATCCGCGCGGTCGGCGATGGCGACCACCTGGTTGTCCGGCACTTCGAGGGAAACGTTGACGAGGTTTAAGATGTTTTCCGGTTGGCGGAAGACCGTACTACCGAGTGCGCGGAGGCTGGCGAGCGATGCCGGTGTATTCGCCGTCCGGTACAACTGGACAGTGACGGGGACGAGGTGTGGTGTCTAGGTGACGGTGGTGTTCTGCAAGGCGGGCGCGATACGATACGCCGGGTGATAGGCATCGGTCCACTGGACGGTCGGGTCGGATTTCGTGAGACTCTCCAGTTGCGTCAACTGCGCGCCGTCGAGCCAGACGACGTAGGCATTGTTCGGCATGTATGCCACGATCTCGATACCCATCTTACGCAACTTCGCGAGCCACGCGGGTTTGATCGGGCCGACGAACTGCACCATCCAGAATTGGAAGTCGCTCGTCTTGCTCTGCCGCACTGCCGACGCGACCGGCGACGCGCCAGTGATGGTGTTGACGGACGCGCCACCGCGCAGATGGACAACGCCGAAATCATCACGCGTCTTGACGCTCGCGCGCGCCACGACCGCTTGATGTTGCGGTTCGTTCGTCTTCCAGAGCGAGAATGCGCCGTAGTCCACGAGTAATTTCGCGCCACTCTGCGTCAGTTGCTTGAGCGTCGCGACATCCTTGCTATCCACGACAATCGTATGCGTGCCACTCGGCGTCGCGGCAGACGCATCGAGCGGTAGCATGAGCAGAATAAGAACGGCAGCACAAAGAACCCTGATGAACCGTGTCCGCACCTTCGTGACCTCTTCCCCACATCCCCGTAGACGCCGCAACCGTCGCGCGCATGGTATCTGCTCCGCTCTCACAATGCAGGCCCCCAGAGGGCCACTGCGGAGACAGTGTTCGTGCAGGCTCCCCATTCACCCGCTGCCCACTGGCGCACCTATACCGACGGCGATGCGAACGCGGAGACAGTGTTCGTGCAGGCTCCCCATTCACCTGCTTCGACCATTGATGGCCGCGAAAACGTTGCAATCATGCATGCGGACGCCGAAAACGTCAAACAATGTCGCCTTCGGGGAAATCCTACATCCAGCGCCCTTCCCCCGATCACAAATTGACAACATGCCGCTGCGGGATGATACTTCCCGTACCGTATGAAGACCGCCGGGCCGCAATGATTGCCCGACTGCCGATCAGATCGTCGTATCACATACGCGACCGCTATTCGCCATCATCACGTTGGATCCGCTGGCATTCCGTCGCGCCCCCCGCGCGGCTGCACTGCTCACCGGCCGTGGGGCCGGTGCGATTCGTCGTATGGCGGTGCCACGCCGCCCCGATACAAGTGGAGGTATCCGCGATGAAACAGTATCCCCCCGAGAGACTTCGCAACGTCGTCCTGCTGTCGCATGGTGGCGCGGGGAAGACATCATTGGCGGAAGCGATGCTGTTTACCGCGAAAGCGACGACAC
>JALYUS010000115.1 GCA_030853625.1 Chloroflexota bacterium | reverse complement strand
TACGCGATTCGTCATGGAACTCTAGGGAAACACTACGCCTGCATAGCGACCGCGTCAAGCAACGCCAAGAGCCATCCGGGAACACTGTCAAGAAGCACGCATTTCGTTCATCGCCCAACCTCCGCAGACGCCTGTTTCGCGTGCATCCCCGGTATGCGGCGCGCTCGCCGCTCAAGGCACCGCTGTCGGTGCCGCGGGCGGCCGTGGTGTCGGCGATGGGTACACCAAACCCGGCATCGTACAGCCGTCGCAGGTGATCGCGCTCGCGGGGAGCTGATAGGGTTGCGGGCGCCGATCGGTCACTTGCGGATGCGTCACCTCCGGGGGCGGTGCGAACGTGAACACGCTCTCCGGGATGGACTGATTGACCGCGAAGGCCGTCACTTCGCTGCGCCCCTGAAGCGACCCGTCACCGTTGAAGAGTTCCAGCTTCAGGATGACATACAACTGCTTGTCAACCCACAGCGTATGCCGCCCTTGCTGCGCGGGGGGCAGGGTCGCCATCGGGATCGGCGTCCCGCCCGCTACCAGCCGATAGCCGGGCGGGCAGGAATCCGGCCCGAGATCAATCATGTACGCCTGCCGACCGGCGATTGTCGCCGTCCCGGTGATCGTCGCATCCCGGTAGCACGACAAGAATGCGTGACGCATCGGCGACGCTCCCGGTCGCTGGTCATTTCCGGCAACACCGACGGCTTGACCCGGTTGGAGATCCCCAGCGGGCAGCGGGATGGTGCTCAGCGTGGGTGGGGTGACATCAGGCCGGAGCGCGCCGATTTGCACGTCATACCCATTGCCCGCTTCGTTGTAGCTCCATTCCGTCGTGCCGTCACTGACACTGCCGCTGACACGATCCGTGCCGGGAATGAAGGGTTGGGACGCGTCTCGGAAATCGGTCCGCCAGCGGTTCGGCACGGAGACCCAGCGCTCGAACGTGCTCGTCGAGTGGATTCTCGCACCCGGCACCGGTATGCCGCCATTGAACTGCGCGGGGAAAGAGATCTCCGACTCCGTCCGCAGGTGATAGGTCTGGATTCCCAGGTCATCGACATTGAGTGTCACCACTTTACGTAGCACCTCCTGCGCGCTGACCTGCTGACTCCCGCGCGGAAGCCAGAAGGCGCTCAGTCCGAGCGCAAGAAGAAGCACGGCGGCGGTGGCCAGCGAGACGATGATCCGCCCATGCCGCAGAGCGCGGAAGCGGCGTCGGGAGCGGTGAGGGGTCGCGGCGCCGATCCCGAGTTGTGTCGCAAGGCGCGCGGCAAACTCCGGGCGCGGCTCCTCGCGTACTGCATGCAGGAAGCGGTCGTCCGGTTGCTCACTCATCGTTCTTGTTCCTCCCAGTCGTGCCCGAGGCGATGGACGATGCGGTGCAGGGTCGTACCGACATTGGACTCGCTCATCCCGATCAGCGCGGCGATGGCGCGATTGGTCAGTGCCGCCCCGTATTTCAGTTCGATCAGTTCGCGCTCGCGGTCAGGCAGCCGGGCGAGCAGCGTGTGCAAGCGCGCTAAGTCCCCACGGCGCTGCACCTCCTCCGGGATCGCGCGGGGGTCGCCGACGCCTGCGGCCCAGGCGAGGGACAGGTCCGGTACTGGACGGCGCTGGCGAAAGTGACTCGCCGCGACCGAGCGGGCGATGGTGAAGAGCCAGGTGGAGATGGCGCCGCGCTCCGCGTGATACTGCGCACGCGCGCGCCACGCCTTCTCGAAGGTTGCGGCGGTCAGATCCTCAGCGAGACCATTGTCGCCCGTGCGAAAGCGGAGGTAGTTGTAGACGCGCGGCAACTGGTCAGCATAGATCGCCGCCCAGTCGATGGCGGGGGCGTCGGTCGTGGCGGCAGTCTGTGTGCGCCTCACCAGCGCGGTGCGAATCGGCATCATAGAGAGATATACGCAGCCGAGCGAAAAGTATCACAGCGGCGACCGCACGGCACAGTGAGCGATCCGCCGCATGGGAGCGAGCCGCACCGCGCGAGACGGCATTCTTGACGGTTTGCACGGTGCCCCGTATGTGAACTGACGCACCTTCGATTCAGCCCATCAGATAATCTGTTCATTCGTGGGAAGCATTCCGTATGCAATTGCCAAACAGATTGTGATGGCAACGGGAGGTGCGCCATCGCGCCGCTTGATTACGGTTGAACGGAGGGAACGGCCGCCAACCGGTGCAACCCACATGTCGATGCGCCTATCTCTTTCCAAGCGGTGACGTGTCGTACTTTCCGCCCTGACGCGTATATGTATTGGAACGAGCGAACACGCGGACGTGGTGGAGGCGGCGATGTCGAGCAGCCATGACTGATTATCTCTCTCCGGAACCCTGTCCGACGCCTGGCCACCCGACCGACCTCGCAAGCGCGTTCGTGATCTGGTGGCACCGACTCGTCCGCCATGCGGCGATGCGGCTTGGCTCGACGGCTGAGGCCGAGGACGCGGTGAGCAGCGCCTTCATGCACGCCTATGAGCACCGGCATCGGTATGACAAAGACCGCGCGACACTCGGGACCTGGTTGACGACGATCGTCCGCAATGAAGTGACGGGGCGGCTGCGCAAACGGGCGAACGAAGGGCGCGTCGTCGGAGACGTTGCCGAAGCATCCGCGAGCAGTGACGATCTTGAAGCGCTCATCCTGGCGCGCGAGCAAGCGGAGCGACTGGCGCGAAATATCGCGCGGCTCCCAAGCCGCGATCAGCTCATCATCACGCTGCGTTTCGAACGGGGATTGACCAATCGCCAGATCGCGCGCGAGCTCGACGGAAACGAGCGAACCGTCAGCGTCTGGTTACTCCGCGCATTGCGGCGGCTGAAGGAACTGATGGAGGAGGATGGCGATGACCACTGCTGAAGAGCGAGAAGCGCGTGAACTCACTCGTGCCATCGACGCCCGGCTTGCGGGACACCCTGTCCCGCAGCGGCGGCCGAAGGACCTGGATCGCGTCGTCACCCTGCTCGCGGCAGGCACGGAAGCAGCGCGGGCTCCTTCGCGTCCGCGCACGTCGGGGGTGCATGGACGCCATCGAAGGCGCGTGCGACTCGTGGCGCCCCTTGTGTGCGTCATGCTCGCGCTGATTGCCCTCCCCGTTGTCGCGCAGAAGGGCATCATCATCCATCGCGCGGGCAATGTTGCCGTCTATGAGGCGACATTCCCGACCGCGCCGCCGACCATCGCCCTCCCGGCAGCGAAGAGCGACACGACCTCACTGGCGCAGGCACAGCAGCACGTTACGTTCGCCATTCCCTCACCCTCGTGGCTGCCACAGGGGTATGAACTCGCGAGTGTACGCGTGATCCAGAGCAATCCGCTCTATGAAACGGTGAGTGTGCTCTATCGGAAAAAGGCGGCCTCCGCGAATGGCGACGCTTTCCAAATCCTCTATAACCACTCCATCGGGGCGGGGACGACGTGCTACCAGGTCAAAGAAGGGACGCGCATCTGCGACCGCTACTCCCATCCGGTACCACAGGGAAGCGCCGTAGCAAACATAACGATCAATGGGCAGCCCGCACTGCTCATCGACGACACCGCAAACGACGCTCGATCAGTCGAGTTTGAGCGGGACGATGTGAGCATTGCCGTCGCGGGACCGGCGTCGCTCCCTGCCGATGCATTCATCCGGATTGCCGCATCGCTCCGCTCGCAAGCATCCTCGGTTCTACCCGCAGCTCGTTCGCCCTCGCCGATCGGTGAGGGCTTCCCGTCCATGGAACGATAATGTCTCAAGGTGTAAGCGTTCAGATCATGTGGCAATAGGACGAGTAATGAAAAGC
>JALYUS010000108.1 GCA_030853625.1 Chloroflexota bacterium | reverse complement strand
CTTCGCATGCCGTAGTGTAGCCGAATTTCGCCGTCCGTACCACCGGGGGAACCTAACCCCCGGCCCCTTCCCGCGAGGAAGGGGAGTGAGCCTTCGATAGACCGGGGCGTTCGGCGGAACACCCGGATATTCACAATGAGTCACCCCTTCCTCGCGGGAAGGGGCCGGGGGTTAGGTTTTTCTGCCAAACCACACCATGCACTCCGTCGTGCTACACTCGGTAGTCGGAAGACACGAAGAACGTTTGATGGGCATGACGGGACACAAACACTTTCGTGCGGTAATCGCAGAAAGCAGAGCGAGCAGAACATGTCAGATCCGCGTCATCGAGTGACACGGCGGGTATTCCTGGGCGGCGTCGCGGGCAGCGCCGCCGCCGCTATTCTCGCGGCATGTGGCGGCAGTAGCACCGCGACACCCGCATCCACGACCGCCACGACGAAGACCGGTGCAGCGAGTACGCCCGCGACGGTCGCCGCGACGAACGGGACGGCGGCGCCCGTCGCAACGACCGCAGCGGCTGGCTCGGTAACGACGAGCGCAACCACAGCGGCGGGAAGCGCCGTCGCTCCCAGCGGCCCCGTCACGGGGACAATCCGCTTCGGTGCAGCAGTCTCGCTGACGGGCGTGAGCGCCAATGAGGGTAAACTGACGCAGGATGGCTACAACTTCTGGAAGAAGACCGTCAATGACGCGGGCGGCATAATGGTCGGCAGCCAGCGCTACATGGTGGATGTCAAGTTCTACGACGACGAATCCAGCCCCGACACGAGCGCCAAACTGACCGAGAAACTGATCACCGAGGACAAAGTGAACTTCGTCCTCGGCCCGTATGGCACCAGCCCCACCCTCTCCGCCAGCGCGATCACCGAAAAGTACAAGATGCCGATGGTCGAGGCGAACGGCGCGGCGGAAGCGATCTTCAACCGGGGCTTCCGGTACGTCTTCTGCCCAATCACGCCCGCGAAATACTACCTGCGCGGCATCGTGGATGCTTGCCTCGACAAAGACCCGACGATCACGACGGTTGCGATCCTCGCGGATAACGATACCTTCTCGGTCGAGGTCGCGGATGGCACGCAGTCGTACGCGAAGGAGAAGGGGCTGACCGTCGTTTACTACGAGAAAGTGCCGGCGGATACCAAAGACGTTTCCGCCCAACTGACGCAGATCAAGCCGAAGAACGCGGACCTCTTCCTCTCCTCCGGTCATTATGCATCCGCCGCGCTGGTGATGAAGCAGTCGAAGGAGTTGAAGTTCAATCCGAAGGCGTTCGGCTTCAGCGTCGGCCCGGCACTGCCGCAGTTCACCGATTCGCTCAAGGCGGACGCCGAGTATGTCTTCGGTGGCACGCAGTGGACGCCGTCGTTGAAGTTCAAGGACGCGCAGTTCGGCACGGCAGCGGACTACGCGACGAAGTTCAAGGCGTTCGCGGGGTACGATCCCGCCTATCAGAACGCCGAATCCACCTGTGGGGGTCAGTGCTTCCAGCAGGCGATCACGAAGGCGGGCAGCCTCGACACCGAGAAAGTGCGCAACGCCCTCGCCTCCCTTCAGTTCCAGTCCTTTTTTGCGGATGTCAAGTTCGACAGCCGGGGCATCAATGCGGACAAGCCGATGGCGGCCGAGCAGATTCAGGGCGGCAAGAAAGTCACCGTCTGGCCAAAAGCAGCGGCGAGTGGCGACATCAAGTACCCGACGCCGACATGGGACAAGCGGTAGATGGATTTCTTCCGGCATCCGTCCTTCTGGCCGCAGCAGATCGTCAACGGTCTCCTGATTGGCGGCGTGTATATGCTGGTCGCGCTCGGTTTCTCAATCGTCTGGGGCATCCTGAATAACGTCAACCTCGCGCATGGGGCGTTCATCATGCTCGGCGCGTTCGCCACCTTCTTCATCTGGGACGCGACGCATCTCGATCCGTTCCTGATTCTGCCAGTTGCGGCGGCGATTAGCGCCCGCCGTAGCATGGCGGGAACGAACCGCCAGGTCGTCACGGGTATCGGAAGAATTTAATGCAGAGATCGCAGAGGACGCAAAGAACAAAGAACGCTGAGAAATCAAATTCTTGTTCTCTGTGCTCTCTGCATCCTCTGCGATCTCTGCGTTCCGTTCCCTTCTCACATACGTAGCGTTATACTATATCAAGTTGATGCACCTTGCGACGGCGGGGCATCTTGTTACAATCCCCATACGGCACGACGTTTCGGGCGCTTGGGAAGTTTCGCGGCGGCGACCACGCTTCGTGTTTCGCATCGCCTCCGAAGGGAGCAGGCATTTGCACCTCAACGGTTCGTATACCTTTAAGGCGGACAAGCAAGCGGTGTACGACGTGATGATGTCGAAGGATGCGCTGGCGCACTGCCTTCCCGGTTGCGAGAACATGGAAGAGATCGGTGAAGATGCGTATCGCGCCACCCTGAAAATTGGCATCGCGGGAATCAAGGGGACGTATACCTGCACAATCAAGACAACGGAGAAGGTGCCGCTCGAAACATGGACATTGACCATCGAGGGGCAGGCGAAAACCGGGAACGTCAAGGGCGTCGGTCGCTTCTCACTCGCTACGGGAGATGAGGGTACGGAGTTGAGTTACGACGGCGATGCCGACATCATGGGTCCGCTCGCGGGGATCGGCCAGCGCATGATGGCTCCCGCATCGCGCACGATCATCGGCAAGTTCTTTGCGTGCATGTCCGACCAGTTGTCGGCATCATCGTCGCAGTCCTGACGCCCGGTCGTGTGATCGGGCGGATCTGTATCGGGTTGTTCGCGTATCGTAGGGAGGGATAACGCAGTGAAAGTCTCGATGACCGTCAACGGCGACCAGTACTCGAACGACGTGGAGCCTCGGCTCCTCCTCGTGCATTATTTGCGTGAGGTGCTTGGACTCACCGGCGCGCACATCGGCTGCGAGACAACGCAGTGCGGCGCATGCACGGTGATGGTCAATGACCAGTCGGTCAAGTCATGCACGATGCTCGCGGTTCAGGCGGATGGCGCGCAGGTGCTGACGATTGAGGGCCTCCAGAAGGATGGCCAGATGCACCCAATCCAGGAAGGCTTCTGGGAGGAGCATGGCCTGCAATGCGGCTATTGCACGCCGGGCATGATTCTGTCCACGCTGCAACTCCTGGAGCGCAACCCGCATCCATCGGAAGCGGAAATTCGCGAGGGGTTGCAGGGGAATCTCTGCCGCTGCACGGGGTATCACAACATCGTCAAGTCCGTGCAGCACGCCGCCGAACACATGAAGGAAGGCGCGGCGGCAGACTAACGGGGCCATAGATGACTTTCTCGCATTGCATCTAGCCTTCTGGCCGGGTGAGGATTCAGACCACGCATCATCGCGGAAGAAAGGAATGACCGGTGGTACTCCCGAAACTGGTCGGCACACCCATCAAGCGACGCGAGGACCCACGGCTTGTCGAAGGAACCGGCACCTATGTTGACGACCTGAAACTGCATGGCACACTGTATTGTGGCATCGTGCGGTCGGTCTATGCCCACGCCAGAATCAAGAGCATTGACACCGAGGCGGCGCGACAGCATCCCGGTGTCTTTGCCGTCATCACCGGCGAAGACCTGAAGGCGGGCGGCGTCGGCATCCTGCCCGTTGCCCATCGCTTTGGCGAGGGGCTGAAAGTGCCGCCGCGCTATCCCATCGCGGTCGGTGAGGTGCATTTCGTCGGCGAAGCAGTTGCGGCGGTCGTCGCGACGGATCGCTATGTCGCGCGGGACGCCATTGATCTCGTGCAGGTCGAGTACGAACCGCTCCCGGTAGTGGTTGATCTCGATGCCGCGTACGCGGGCGCGCCGTATGTCCACGAGGAGTTCGGCACGAACGTCGCGTTCGAGTGGAAACTCTTCAATGAGAGCGGCCCTTCGATTGACGAAGCCGAAGTCAAAGTCTCGCAGCGCATCGAGAATCAGCGCCTCGCCCCCGTGCCGATGGAGGGTCGTGGCGTCGTCGCTGACTACGACAAGGGCAAGAAATCGCTCACGCTCTGGACCTCGACGCAGATTCCGCACCTTCTGCGGACCTTTCTCAGCCTCCTGATCGGCATGCCGGAAAATCACGTCCGCGTCGTCGCGCCGGAAGTCGGCGGCGGCTTTGGGCAGAAACTGAACGTCTACGCCGAGGAAGGGATCGCCGCCGCGCTCTCAATACAACTCGGTCGGCCAATCAAATGGATCGAGTCGCGCGGTGAGAGTATGGCGAGCAGCACCCACGGGCGCGGCCAGACCGACTACGTGGATGTCGGCGCGACAAAAGACGGCAAGATCACCCATCTACACGTCCACATCCTCTCCGATCTCGGCGCGTATCATCAACTGCTGACCCCGATCATGGCAACGCTGACTGGCCTGATGCTCACCGGGCCGTACACCATCCCGAACCTGCAATGTACGGTGCATGGCCTCTTCACGAACAAAGTGCCGACCGATGCCTACCGCGGCGCCGGGCGACCCGAAGCGACCTATCTGATCGAGCGCGTCTGCGATCTCGTCGCGAACGCGACCGGTGTTGATCCGGTCGAGGTGCGGCGGCGGAACTTCATCGGTTCCGACACGTTCCCCTACACGACTACGGCGGGCCTTACCTACGACAGCGGCGATTACCCGCTGGCGCTGGACAAGGCCCTCAGCCACATCAACTATGACGCGTTCCGCGCGGAGCAAGCGGCGGCGCGGAAGAACGGCAAGTACCTCGGTATCGGTTTCAGCACCTACGTCGAGGTCTGCGGTATGGGCCCATCCGCCGCGATGCCCGCCGGGTTCGGATGGGAGAGTAGCACCGTCCGCGTGGATCCGACCGGCAAGGTGACGGTAACGACGGGCGTCTCGCCGCACGGGCAGGGGCAGGAGACGACGTTCGCGCAGATCACCGCCGACGAACTCGGCATCGGTGTGGATGACGTGATCGTTGTCCACGGCGATACGGCCGGTTCCCCGTATGGCGTCGGCACCTTCGGCTCGCGCGGGACGGCGGTCGGCGGCGCGGCGATGATGCTGGCAATCGAGAAGGTGCAGGAGAAGGCGAAACGGATCGCCGCGCACATGCTCGAAGCCTCCGTGGACGACATCGCCTTCGAGAACGGCAAGTTCGGTGTCAAAGGCGCGCCAGACCGCGCCAAATCGCTCGGCGAGATTGCATGGATCGCCTACACAGGCGACACGATCCCCGCCTCCATCGAACCGGGCCTGGAGGCAACCTCGTTCTTCGAGCCGCCGAACTTCACCTATCCCTTCGGCACGCACATCGCTTTTGTCGAGGTGGATGCCGATACCGGCGTCGTGGAACTGAAGCGCTATGTCGCGGTGGACGATTGCGGCCGCGTCATCAACCCGATGATCGTGGATGGTCAGGTACATGGCGGCCTCGCCCAGGGGATCGCGCAGGCGCTCTTCGAGGAAGTCGTCTACGACGATCAGGGGCAACTCGTGACGGGATCGCTGATGGACTACGCCCTGCCGACCGCGCGCGGACTCATCTCCTTCGAGACGGATCACACGACGACGCCATCGCCCGTGAATCCGCTCGGCGTCAAGGGCATCGGCGAGGCGGGGACAATCGGCAGCACGCCGGCGATTGTCAATGCGGTTGTGGATGCGCTCGCGCCGTTCGGCGTCACGCATATTGATATGCCGCTACGCGGCGAGAAACTGTGGCGGATCATGAACAAGTAGACAGTAGTCGGTAGTCAGTAACCAGACTGGCTCCTACCTACCGACGTATTGCTACGCAACACAGGATTCTATGGGACTCTGACTACGGACTACCGGCTACTGTCTACTAGAGGAGGAAATCATGCTTCCAGGCGAATTCGAGTATCACCGTGCGGGCAGTGTGGATGAGGCGATCAAGATGATGCAGGAGTGCGGCGGGGACGGGAAGTTCATCGCCGGTGGGCATAGCCTCCTGCCATTGATGAAGTTGCGGCTGGCCGAACCGGCGCATCTCATTGACATTGGTCGTCTGCCGGATATGGCGTATGTACGTCGCAGCAACGGCACCGTCGCGGTTGGCGCGCTGACGACGCATTACCAGTTGGAATCCAATGAAGAACTCGCCAAATCGGTCCAACTGATCCCGGAGGCGGCGGCGCACATCGGTGATGTGCAGGTACGCAACCGTGGCACCGTCGGCGGCAGCGTCGCGCACGCGGACCCGGCGTCGGACCTTCCCTCAGTGCTCGTCGCACTCAATGCGGAATTCGTCGCGAAAGGGCCGAATGGCGAGCGGACGATCAAGGCGGCGGATTTCTTCGAGGACCTGATGACGACCTCGCTTGGTGAGGACGAACTGCTGACCGAAATTCGCTTTCAAGCGCCGCAAGGAAAAGTCGGCAGTGCGTACGAGAAGTTGGCGAACAAGGCGTCGCACTACTCGGTCGTCGGTGCGGCGGCCATCGTCACGCTCGGCAATGATGGCAACGTGCAGGAGTGCGCGCTCGCCTTCTCCGGTGTCAGTTCCAAACCGGTGCGCGCCACGGCGGTCGAGAATGCCTTGAAGGGCAAGCAGCCGACGGCGGAAAATATCGCGGCGGCGGCGAGCCACGCGGCGGAGGGCATTGATTACGCGCTCTCCGACATCCATGCGTCCGACGAGTACCGGCTGGCAATGACGAAAGTCTACGCGAAGCGGGCGCTCACCAAAGCGGTGGAACGGGCGCGGAACGGCTAACGCGCCCGCGTGCATCGTGGTACACTAGGAAGCCCGGTCATCGGATGGAATGGCCGGGCTTCACTGTGCGTTATAGTGAGAGTGGATTCGCGGCCCGGTTCCGCGACGCGGCGGACCGGGGGAACAGAGCGGGAGAGCCAGTGGCGACAGCAATTGATTCAATTGACGGCATCCAGCAGGTTTTGCAGGAGCACCGCTACGTCGCGGATCGCTCGCTGGCGACGACGCTCTACCTCGCGTTGCGCCTGCATAAGCCGATTCTGCTTGAAGGCGAGGCCGGTGTCGGCAAGACGGAAATCGCGAAAGTGCTCGCCGACCTGCTGGACACGCGCCTGATCCGCCTCCAGTGCTACGAGGGGATTGATGTCTCCAACGCGCTCTATGAGTGGAACTACGCGCGGCAGATGCTCGAAATTCGCCTCGTCGAGGCGACCGGCGGCGACCGAGAAGAGACATTGAAGGACCTTTTCGGGCCGGAATTCCTCATCCGTCGCCCGCTTTTGCAGGCAATTGATCACGGTTTCGACAGCGCGCCCGTCCTGCTGATTGACGAGATTGACCGGGCGGATGATGAGTTCGAGGCTTTCCTGCTCGAACTGCTCTCCGACTTCCAGGTGACGGTGCCGGAGATTGGCACGATTACGACGGACTCGCCGCCAGTGGTGGTGATTACGAGCAATCGAACACGCGAAATTCACGACGCCCTGAAGCGGCGCTGTCTCTATCAGTGGATTGATTACCCGTCGTTCGCCAAGGAATTCCAGATCGTCACGACGAAGGTGCCGGAGGCGCATACGACACTGGCACGGCAAGTCTGCGGCTTCATCCAGGAATTGCGGACGATTGAACTGTACAAGTTGCCCGGCATCGCGGAAACCCTCGACTGGGCGCGCGCGCTCGTGCAACTGGGTTCCGAGAACCTCGATGATGCGACGGTCGAAGCAACACTCGGCTGCTTCCTGAAGTATCAGGAAGATGTTGAGACGATCCGCGGGCCGCGCGCGCACTCGCTCCTCGCGGCGGCGAACGCGGGGGTCGTGGCGGGCGGCGGTGGCGATGGCCGCTGAGAGCGCGCCTGCCGGTCTGACCGAAGAAGCCGGGCCGGTCATGCTCGTGCAGGTCGTGCGGTTCGCGCGCCTGCTCCGGTACATGGGCATCAAGGTGTCGCCCGGCCATATGCTCGACTTCCTCAACTCGCTCGAGTACGTCGGCTGGCAACGGCGCGATGATGTCAAGGCCGCCGGCCGGACGACGCTCATCAGCCGCCATGAGGACCTGCCGCTCTATGACGAGGCGTTCGATGCCTTCTGGCGCGCGACCGATCGCGGCGACGGGCATGAAGGGCTTGTCATGGCGGATGACGAGCAACTGAAGCAGCAGCCACGCCGCCGTCTGATGGACGCGCAACATCGGGACGAGGAGGCGAAGGAACGCGAGGGCGAGGATCGCCGCAGCAACAAGGATCGCGATCCGAGCCGCAAAGAAGCGACGAGTTCGACCGAGAGCGATCAGGCACAGACAGAGATGGATGTCGTCCGTACCTATAGTTCGTCCGAGATGCTCCAGGCGAAGGACTTCGAGACCTTCACGGTGGACGAACTGGCGGAAGCGCGCCGCGTCATGCAACTGATGCGCTTGCAGGTCGGGCAGCGCGAGACGCGCCGTCGCAAACCCGCGCGCAACGGCAACCAGATAGATATGCGCCGCCAAATACGGAAGAACATGCACTATGGCGGCGAATTCGTGGAACTCGCGTTCCGCGAGCGGAAGACGAAGAAGCGGCCACTCGTCCTGATTTGCGACATCAGCGGCTCGATGGAGCGATACACACGCCTGCTGTTGCAGTTCGTGCATACGCTGGAAAACAGCCTGGATAAAGTGGAAGCCTTCGTCTTCGGCACGCGGCTGACGCGGATTACGCGGCTGCTGCGGCGCAAGGACATTGACGACGCGCTCGACGATGT
>JALYUS010000033.1 GCA_030853625.1 Chloroflexota bacterium | reverse complement strand
CTTCCAGCCTGCGGGTCACTCAGGCTGGAAGCCTGCCACCACCAACAAGACAAAGGCGCTACCCTTCTTCTCCGAGCGCGGCGGCAATCGCTTCGCGGACGGTGACGGCGCGCGTCAATTCTAACCCTTCCGGTGGGCGACCGCGACCACGCCGGAGCGCCGCCGGGACAATCGCCCGTTTGAAACCGAGCGACGCCGCTTCCAGCAGACGGCGGTCGAGATCGCGGACGGAGCGCAGTTCACCGGACAGTCCCACTTCACCGATGCAAACCGCAGTCGGGTCCACGCGCACACTCTTGAAGGCCGACGCGACCGCCGTGCAGATCGCGAGGTCCGCTGCCGGTTCCGCGATCTTCAGTCCGCCGACGACATTGACGAAGATGTCCTGGTCGCCGAGCGCCAGTCCGACGCGGCGTGACAGCACCGCCGTCAGAAGGAGCAGACGGTTGTTGTCCACGCCATTTGCCGTCCGGCGCGGCGTGCCGTATGGCGTCGGACTGGTGAGCGCCTGCACCTCAACGAGGATCGGCCGCGTTCCCTCTACGGTGACGGCGACGGTTGAGCCTGCCGCGTTTGTGACCCGTTCTTGCAAGAACGCTTCGGAAGGATTCGTTACTTCGAGCAATCCCGCGCCCGCCATCTCGAAAATGCCGACCTCGTCCGTCGAGCCGTAGCGGTTCTTCACGCCGCGCAGGATGCGATATTGCCCGAAGCGATCACCCTCCAGATAGAGCACAACATCCACGATGTGTTCGAGGACACGCGGCCCGGCAATCGTCCCTTCCTTCGTCACATGGCCGACGATCAGAACGGGAATCTGGCTCGTCTTCGCCCAGCGCATCAGGACAGCGGTGCATTCCCGCACCTGCGTCACGCTACCCGCCGTGGAGGCGATGCTCTCCAATGCGACGGTTTGAATCGAGTCCACGACGACGAGTTTTGGCTGCAACGCGGCGGCATGGGCGAGGATCGTCTCAACATCCGTTTCGGCGATCACATAGAGTTCGTCTTGCGCGACATTCAGCCGCTCCGCGCGCAATTTGATCTGTTGCGGCGACTCCTCGGCGGAGACATAGAGCACGGGGCCATGCGCGACGGCGAGCAACGCCGCGACCTGCAAGAGCAGCGTGGATTTGCCGATCCCCGGATCGCCACCGACCAGCACGAGCGACCCCGGCACGAGGCCACCGCCAAGCACGCGGTTCACCTCGCCAATGGCGAGCGGGATGCGCTGAAAGCCTTCGCGGGAAATCCGCGCGAGCGGTTCCGGCCGCTGCATGCCGACCGGCAGCGAGGCGAATCCGCCGCGCGTCGCACTGCTTATCGGCGTTTCCGGCAGCACCACCGTCTCGACCAGCGTGCCCCATGCGTCGCATTCCGGGCAGCGTCCGAGAAATGCCGGGCTTTCGTACCCGCAGGCGCTACAGATATATTTGACGCGGCTCTTCGTGATTGTTTTCTTTGCCATCTCACGCCCCACAGGTCTCTGTCATTGTCTCGTCGGGGCGACGGTGCGCTCCATCGCTAAACCGTTGCGCCGTCCTGATTGAGTATCGCACATTTGTTCTCGTATCGCGACAACGAAAAGGCGCTGACCGTGCGGGCCAGCGCCTATCATTTCCGCCGAGCCGTGTTTAGGTTTCCGCCCCAACGGTGACAAGTTCGCCCTCTTCGACGGCGTCGCGATCTTCCTGGCTGAGGCGAAGGAGGTCCTCCTCCACATCCACGCGAATACGCTTGCCGGGTACGAACCGCGCATCGAGTAACCCCTCAGCGAGCGGGTCTTCAATCAGGTTCGTAATAATCCGGCGGAGCGGTCGCGCGCCGAACTGCGGGTCATAGCCGCGCTTGGCGAGCAAGTCCATCGCCTCATCGGTGACGGTGAGATCAATGTCCTGCTCCGCCAGTTGGACGCGAATGCGCTTCAGGAGCAGGTCGGTGATCTGGCGGATGTGCGTATTGTTTAGCGCGTGGAAGACGACGATGGCGTCAATCCGGTTGATGAACTCCGGGCGGAAGGTCCGCTTCAGTTCGTCCATCACCTTGATGCGCATATCGTCATACTGCCGCGCCTGCTGCTTTGCTTCGTCGCCGGTAATGGCGAAGCCGAGACCGCTGTCGCGCTTCAACTGCTCCGAGCCGACATTAGAGGTCATGATGATAATCGTGTTGCGGAAATCCACCTTGCGGCCCTTGGCGTCCGCGAGGTTGCCGTCTTCGAGAATCTGGAGGAGGATATTGAACGCCTCCGGGTGCGCCTTCTCGATTTCGTCGAGTAGCACGACCGAATATCCCTTGCGACGCACGGCTTCCGTTAGTTGGCCACCCTCCTCGTAGCCGACGTAGCCGGGAGGCGCGCCGACGAGACGGGAGACGGCGTGCCGCTCCATAAACTCAGACATGTCAATCTTAATCAGCGCATCCTCGCTGCCAAACATGAACTCGGCGAGCGCCTTCGCCGTCTCGGTCTTGCCGATACCCGTCGGGCCGAGGAAGATGAACGAGCCGATCGGCCGCTTCGGGTCTTTCAAACCGGCGCGTGCGCGGCGCACGGCGCGGGAGACCGCTTCGATGGCGTCCTGTTGCCCGATGATCCGGTTATGCAGCGCGGCTTCCATCTGCAAGAGCCGCTCGGACTCCTCGCCCGCGATGCGCATCAGCGGAATGCCCGTCCACATCGAGACGACCTGCGCGATGTCCTCTTCCGTGACATACGCCTCATCGGTTTGCTTCTCTTCCTGCCACTCGCGCTCCATCTCGTGGATGCGGTCGCGCAAGCGCTCCTCGCGATCCTGCAACTGCTTGGCGACATCGAAGTCATCGGCGTTCTTGGCGGATTCCTTCTCATTTTGCAGCGAGGCGAGCATGCCTTGCGCCTGCTTCAGGTTCGGCGGTGCGACCGAGCGGTGCATCCGCACGCGGGAGCCTGCCTCATCAATCAAGTCAATTGCCTTATCCGGCAAGAAACGATCCGGCACATAGCGCGCGGCCAGGCTGGCAGCAGACTTCAGCGCCTCATCAGAGATCTTCAGCTGGTGATGATCTTCGTAGCGGCTCCGAATGCCCTTCAGAATCTCAATCGTCTCCTCGACGCTCGGTTCATCCACCATCACGGGCTGGAAGCGGCGTTCGAGAGCGGCGTCGCGCTCGATGTACTTGCGGTACTCATCGAGGGTCGTTGCGCCGATCGTCTGCAATTCGCCGCGCGAGAGGGCGGGTTTGAGGATATTCGCGGCATCCACCGCGCCCTCCGCCGCACCGGCGCCGACGAGGGTATGCAACTCATCAATAAAGAGGATGCTCGATGTCTCCTTGACCTCGCCGACGATCTTTTTCAGCCGCTCCTCGAACTCGCCGCGATACTTCGTACCCGCGACGAGCGCGCCGATGTCGAGCGAAATGAGTCGCTTGTTTTGCAGCGGTTCCGGCACATCGCCCGAAACGATACGCTGCGCCAGCCCTTCGACGATGGCCGTCTTGCCGACGCCCGGTTCGCCGATCAGCGCGGGATTATTTTTCGTGCGGCGCGTGAGGATCTGCATCACCCGCTCGATCTCGCTCTCGCGGCCGATCACCGGATCCAATTTGCCGCCGCGTGCCGCCTCAGTCAGATCAAAGCCGAGAGCATCCATGTACGGCGTCTTCGTCTGCTGCTTGGATTGCTGATAGGAGGAGGATTGTGAGACGACCTGCATCACCTGCTGCCGCACCTTCTCCAGACTGACACCGAGACTTTCCAGCACGCCCGCCGCGATCCCTTCGCCTTCGCGCACCAGCCCCAGCAGCAAATGCTCTGTGCCGATGTAATGGTTGTTCAGCCGCCGCGCTTCGTCCATCGCCAGTTCAATCACTTTCTTGGCGCGTGGTGTCAGACCCGGATCGCCGACGACCAACCCATCGCCGCGCCCAATGATGAACTCGACGGCGGAACGGACCTTCGGCAGTTGGACGCCGAGATTAGCGAGCACGCGGGCGGCGATGCCATCGCCCTCGCGAACGAGACCGAGGAGCAGATGCTCGGTGCCGATATAGTTATGATTGAACCGCTGGGCCTCTTCCTGTGCCAGTGAAAACACCTTACGCGCTCGCTCGGTGAACTTCTCAAACTTGTCTGCCATCTGGCGACTCCCTTGTTCGGGTAACGACGGCCCCGCAGACCGCTGCGTCGGTCCCCAATATTGCCATAAAGATACCACACAGCCCCCGCGATTCGCGGGGGCTGCACAGAGAATTGTCGTCAGTCACTCGCGTCCGAAGGGACGGAAACCAGTGGTAAGGAGCGGTCGTCCTGTCAGACGAGGAGATCCGAAACTGCTCAAATCGCCTGCCACATCCGGCGCATGAACCGCCTCTCACTCAATACTACGTACACTATACCATAACGGATGTATCATGCCAGCCCTACGCCTTGATGCTCGCCTCCGCGATGTCAGCACGCTGCTCCGTGGTTAGATCGGTCTCAGCGCCTTGCGTCGTTTCCGTTTCCGACACTGGCTCGTCACTCTGCTCTATCGGTGTCTCATCGGCGCCGGCGCTCGATGCCGCCGTACCGACCTCAGTCCCCCGGTCCATCGTCACCATGCCGTGCGCGGAAACGGTCAGATCACCCGACGCATCCTTCGCTTCGACATGCGCTTCCTGCTCGGCAACCGCTTCCGGATCGGGCGAAGTCGTCGGTTCCTCCGCTGCTTCCATCTGCTCGCCAATCGTCGCGGTCAACGGCCCGTCGTCGTTCCGGCCATTCGCGTTCCGGTCGTTGCTGTTCCGGTTCTCGTCGTTGCCACCACGGGTATCGCTCGAATCTTCCGTGTCCGATGCCGCATCCGCGTCGTCATAGAGCGCGGCCTGCGCCTCCGCTGCCTGCATCTCAAGGTTACGTTCGTTCTGGGCGTCGAGGTCCTCCGGCTTCACCGGATGGCCCATATTGTCTTGCATGTAGCCGTCAATCGCGTCCTGCTCGGTAAATTCGAGCGCGCGCCGCAGGCTAAGGCCCATCCGCCGCCGCTGCGGGTCAATGCGGATGATCCGCAACGTCATCTCGTCGCCTTCTTTGACAACGTTGCGCGGATGCGCGACGCGATCATCGGAGAGTTCAGAGACATGGATCAGCCCCTCGATGCCGTCCTGGATGCGCGCAAACGCCCCGAAGTTGGCGAGTTGCGTGATCGTCCCCTGCACCAGTTGGCCGACCTCGTATTGTGCGGCAACGCGCGTCCACGGTTCGGCCTGCGTCCGTTTCAGCGAGAGAGCGATCTTGCGCTCATCTTCGTTGATGCCGAGGACATAGACCTCAACCTCTTCGCCAATTTTCAGCACTTCGCTCGGATGCCGCACGCGGCTCCATGAAAGTTCAGAGAGATGGACAAGCCCGTCCGCGCCGCCGATGTCCACGAAGGCGCCGAAGTCGCAGATGCTGGAGACGCGTCCCTTGCGGACCTCGCCCTCCTTGAGCGTGCCGATCAGCCGCTCCTTCATCGCGTCCCGCCGTTCCTGGATCGCTTGCCGCTCGGAAAGGATCAGGCGATTACGGTGCCGGTTGATCTCGATCACCTTAAGCGGAATGCTCATGCCGATCAGGCGTGCCATGTCACCCTGCTTGGATGCCTCATCGCCGCCACGGATTTCCGTGACCTGTGAGGCCGGCACGAAGCCGCGCACGCCGTCCAGATCAACGAGCAGACCACCCTTGTTGTAGTTCTTGACGATCGCCTCGATGACCTCACTGGCCTCGTATTTTTGCTGCAAGACACGCCACGACTTTTCCTGCCGCGCGCGGTCAATCGAGAGGACGGCATGACCGTCCGCATTCTCCGGTTGGACGACGAACACAAGGACGGTATCACCGGACGACAGCGCCTTCCGCTCCGCGTCACCGAGACTGGAAAGTTCCTTGTTCGGGATGATGCCCTCAGACTTGGACCCAATATCCACGAGCACTTCATCGCGGTCCAACTGCATGACGATCCCCTCGAGTACGTCACCGTACTTGAGCGTTCGCACATCCGTGTCAGGCTCCGCGAGCAATTGCTCCATCAGGTTTCGGCCCACTGGCGCCTCGCCCATCCCGGTCTCGGAAATCACTGCCGTATTTTGCTCCATATACCTTCCCGTGCTTGTTTCCACCCTCACCCGGCCGTTCTGACCCGATGCGAAACTCATACCGCAGCCGCATCATGCACACCCGCGCACATAACGAATGACGCTGCACCCAGCATTTCTTAGTATACACGAAACCAGGAAACCCGCGCAACCCACGCAATTCTGAACAGAGATTGCCGTCTGCATCAGTTCTATGCTAGCCTCCCGGCGGTACATCAGTCGGGGTTTCGCGATCTGCCGCCATGGTGCGAACGGGAGCGTGCGTGTGTTTCTTCGCAACCTTGCTCATGACAGCCGCTTTTGGATTGTCGTGCTCACGAGCTTCTGTCTCTTCCTGACGATTGAGCGCGTGCAGGCGTACGCGAACGGGCCGTGGCCGCAGTTGCAACGCGACCGGGAACGGCGACCGGTCGCGATGGGCAACCCAACGATCTGGTTTGCCGTGATGGTACTCCTCCTTCCCGGCCTCGTCCTGCTGCTGGCGAATGTCGCGATCCTGCTCTGGGCGAAATATCCGCGCCGGAGCGTCCAGGTGCTTGCCGCGTTCTTGTTGATGCTCCCCTGGGCGGTCTTCACGATCGGCAGTTTCGACTGGCTCGGTCTTGGCCCGTATATGCGCCGCGTCGGCATCGCCCTACCGATCGCGCTCTGTGTCAGCCTCTGCCTCGCCGATCTCCTGCTCTTTTTTACCTTCCTCGATCTCGTCGAAAGCACCCGCGTGCTTGACTCCGTCAAGCACCTTCGCCCGTAGGCAAGCCAATAGCGCGGGCGGTGAGAGCGTGCTATCATTCTCTGGCACGGCAGTCTGCTGCCGTGGGGACTTCCGCGTTGAAACAGTAGGACAATGAAAGAGGGCCGCGTGCGCGCATTCCGCCTCACGCGCGTGATGGGAATTGACGTCCGCGTTCATCCCACGTTCGCGCTCATCGTGCTCTGGTTCGCGTACATCTGGGGGATAAAAACGGGAGCAGGCATCGGTGGAGCGCTGTTCGGCCTCCTGATGGTCGTCTGCCTCTTTGCCTGTGTCCTGCTCCACGAACTCGGCCACAGCCTCGTCGCCCGGCGGTCGGGTATTCGCGTCCACGATATTACGCTGCTCCCGATCGGTGGCATGGCCCGCATCGAACGCGCCCCGGTTCATCCCGGCGATGAGTTCTGGCTGGCCCTCGCCGGTCCTGCCGTCAATGTCGGCCTCGCGTTACTGTTGCTGCCGATTGTCGCCGCGATTGGCTGGTTCGAGCAGATTGATGGCATCGCGGGGATGGTTGGCGCGGTCGGCCGGGTTGACCTTCCCGGCTTCGCCGCCTATCTGCTCTTCGCCAATCTCTCGCTTGTCGTCTTTAATCTCATTCCCGCGTTCCCAATGGATGGCGGCCGCATCCTCCGTGCCTTCATGAGCCTCTTCATCAGTCGCTCGGTGGCGACCCAGATCGCTGTCACGATTGGCAAAGGGATCGCCATTTGTTTTGTGATCGTCGGCTTCCTCGTCTTGCACGACTGGACGCTGCCGATGGTCGGCGTCTTCATTTTTGTCGGCGCGCATCTTGAAGGGCGCACCGTCGCGATGGAAGAAGCGTTGCGCCGGATGCATGTCGGCCAGTGCATCACCTGGGAAGCGGGCGGTATCGGGCCGTATGAGCCGCTCGCCGGGGCGCTCCCCGGTGGCCCGCGCGATCTCGCAGTCACCGAGCGCGGTCGGGTTATCGGCATCCTCTGGAAGGTCGAAATCCTCAACGCGATGCGCGTGCGCGGGGCAAATGTCCGGGTGCATGAAGTGATGGACCACTTCCCACCGATCGTGGATGTGGATACCTCGCTCTATCTCGCCCAACAGGCGATGGTGCGCGCCGATCGCGGCGCGGTGCTCGTCACCGAACGCGGCATCTATCGCGGCATCCTCACCGCCGAACGCTATTGGTACCTCCATCGCCTCCTGCAAGCACGGCGACGCTCGAATACCGCCGAACGCTATTGCGGATGGCTCTTCTCCTATGCACGGCGATGGCGCCGCCAGACAAAGGCCCTCTCGTCGGTCGGTCGCAGGCCGATTCTCTGACTGATTCCACCGAATCGAGGCCCCGGCCATGCAGACAGCCGATTCCGTACGAAACGGCCAGCCGCAGGGGAGAATGCGCGCGGTACGATGGGCGCTGCTCGCGCTTTTCGCGTGCTTCGCGATTGGTTGGGCGCTCGCGGTCGTCGGCATTTCCCGGGATATGCGCCTGCCGGTGGACGAACGCTGGGCGGGAAGCGGTATGCTCTTTCTCGAAGGGGCGATCGCGCTGCTCTGGATCGGGATCGCCTACACATGGCGACACGCGGTGCGGTTCGCGCTCGTTGTCTTGCCGAGCGCCTT